>JASJCB010000174.1 GCA_030066195.1 Acidobacteriota bacterium | reverse complement strand
ACCCGGCGATCGGCCAGGGCCCTGGATAAGGCGGCATAGGCTTCGGCGAAATCGGTGCTCAGGCGCGTTGTGCGGTTGCGAAAACGCGACGAAACGATATCGCGTCCCTCGTCCAGGTCCAGTTGTGCTGTTAAGGCGGCGGTTTTAAGGAATTGCTCCATGTTGCGATCACCGGTAGGCGGTACGAGTTTCACGGCGTCTCCTCCCTGGTCGAGATCCGGCGGCAGCCCCGACGATGATCGGCGCCATACCAAAAGGCTAGTCTAGCAATAGTTGTGCCACTTGTTAATAGCAAATTTGATGCCATGCATGGCACTTTGCCTGAGTGTCTTTATTTAAACAAGATACCATCGTATTTTTTTATATCATTGTGTCAATCAACCTCAGAATGCGCCTGAAGCGGTCGCTATCGTCACGTCCGGAACCTTGCTGATGCCGTAAACTACGGCTTACCGGCCCGGCGGGAACTGACTTGCCGATGGGAAGGCCGTTCTGCCGACGGAGCGGGTTTAAAGCCGACAGGGTGAAGGCAAAGCAGTCGCCCGGTCGAGACCTTTGCTTTCACCCTAAAATGATGGTTCTCGATCGGTTGGGGAGCCTCCGATCACTCTGAAGGAAACGGCCTCGCCGCGTCAACCACGACCATTTCCACTCAAAAGCATCGGCGGTTGGAGAAGCCCGGAAACAGAAAAACCCCGAGGCATTCGCCTCGGGGCTTAGGAAGGGGGCGAAGGAATCGGGGCGCGCGGCTTAGCAGCCGCCGCACCACGAGTCGCGGAAGCTTGGATCCCACTTTCCGCCTTCAATAGATTTAGCGGTGATGAAGCTGTTGACGGTCAGTTGGTCCAATTTGATTTTGGCCTGTTTCGGGGTCTCTTTTTTCACAGCGGCCTCCAAGGGCATAAATTAGAAACGGCCGTTTGTCCGGGGGCACGGTCCCGTGACAACCGGCTTCAAATCAGGACGCGCCGGTGCTTTGAAAAATCGATCATCCCATCCAAAAAAATACGGGCTCGGAAGTCGAAACCTCCGAGCCCGCATGGGTCAAGGGTTGATTGCGGCCCAAACGGACCGCGTCAGGTTTTTAGAAGCGAATACCCAGGTCCACGCTGAAGGAGCGAGGCGTCTGGTAGTCGCCCGAGCTGCCTGCCTGGCCGAAGAGAGAGGAGCGCGTGTAGTGCGTGCCTTCGATCGGCGCTTCGGTGAACATGTTGAAGCTGGCGCCCGAGATGGGGTTCAGCGTCGTTACACCGCTGGTAACAGCGTCGTGGTTGAAGATGTTGTTGATCTTGAACTGCGCAAACAACTCGATGCCGCGAGGGAACTGGAAGCTGTAGTTGATGCCCAGATCCGTAGACAGGAAGTCGTCCCACTCGAACCCGTCCGGGGTGATGACGTAGGTACGCGTGGAAGGCGGCTGGTTGTAGCTGGTGGTGCTGGGATCGGGGAAACCGAATGCGGTCTCTCTGCCCTCGATGTCGAAGGAGATCGATTCGCCGTAAGGCGTACCGGACTGCCAGGACTGCAAGAGGGAGAAGTTGAACAGACCGAAGGAGGTTTCCAGATCGTACAGCGCCCAGAAGCGCAGGTTGTGGGTGCGGTCATCACCGAAACGACCGGTGGGGTTGAGATTCGGGTGGATATACTCGGGGTAGGAGCTCAGGCTGGTGGAGGCAAAGGCGCCGCCGCCGGCGCTGACGCCGCTGATGTTACCTTCCGAGCGGCTCCAGGTGTAGTTACCGCCCAAGTTCAGCTTTTCGTTGATGCGGTACTCGCTTTGGAGCAGAACGCCGAAGTACTCACGTTCGTAGTCGCCGTCGTCGTTGGACTGGATCTGGCGGTCGACACCGGTGGTGTTTTGACCGGTAGTCTGGTCGATCACGCCTACGACGAAATCGGAGTAGTCGCGGTAGATCAAGTCACCCTTAATCCAGCCGCGGTTGTTGAGGCGCTTCTTGTAACCGAAGGAATACTCGGTAGCCACGGCAGATTCCAGGCCGCCTTCTTGAATGGCAACAGCCAGGTCCTCGGGGTTGGCCGAGAGAGACAGGCTGTGGAACCAGTAGAAGGGCAGGCTGGGGCTGTAGGATTCGGGACGGGTCTCGATACCTTCGAGGCCACCGGGAATGTTGGCGTCGAACCAGGCGAAAACATCGGAAATGTTTTCAGTCTGCGGGCCTTCATAGAAGTAGGCAAACTGAGAAACGCCGCCGGCGATTTCACCTTCCGCAGCCGCCGCGTTCAGGCGGTTGGTGTACTCGTTGTAACCCACCGAGAACTGGTGCTCGCCGTCGCCGTTCATATCCCAGTTGGCGGTCAGGCGCGGGCTCAGACGGCTGGAAGACGAAAGCGACTGGCCGTCTTGGGCCTTGGTGTCGTTTTTGTCGTAACGCAGACCGATGTTGAAGTACCACTTATCATTCAAGGTCCACACGTCGTTGACATACAGGGCGTCGGTGATGAACTCGGAACCCTGAGAGGGGTTCAGGACCGGCCAGTACAGCGCGAAGGAGTTGAAACCCGGGGTAAAGATGGGAATCGCCTCGGTGCCTTCGAAACGGGTCCAGCGAGGGAACAGCGTCCAGTTGGAAGCCGACTGGCTGTTGTTTTCTTCGCGTTTCTCGTTCAGGCGGCTGCCGCCGAAGGTCAGATCGTGAACACCCATGGTGTCGGTGGTGATGAAGTAGGACAGTTTGGCGCGCCAGTTTTCACTGTCACGCAAAGCGGGATCGTTGGCGTTGCCGAAAGGAGCGTTACCGTAAGAACCGAAGAAAGCGCCCTGACGCAGGTGACGCAGCGAAGTACCGCCCAGCAGGGTGTTGTCGCTGTTACCCACGGAGATTTCACCCTCACGCTCGGCCCAACCGATGTTCAAGGACATGTTGGGGGTGAGCTCGCCGCGATACTCGACGGTGGTCAAGGTTTCGGGGAAGGTGGCCGCGCCTGCCAAACCGCTGAGGTTGATGCAGGGACCGGGGTTACAGGCGTTGGTTTCGTCACGGGTATTGTCCAGGTAGGAGGCAATCAACGTGTGGTTTTCTACGACGGTACCGGTCAACTTGAACTGGAAGCGGTCGCGCTTGAATTCGCGGGGATAGGAAACCGCGGAGCGACCGGACTGAGGCGGCAGGCCGAGGGCCGCTGCTTCAGCGTCGGTAAGCGGGGTGCCGCCGACCAGGGTTGCGGTAGAACTTTCGTCGAAGTTACGACCGGCCGCGGCGAACCACAGGCGATCTTTAATGATGGGACCGTTGAAGGTAACGGTGTAGATTTTGTTCAGGGTGTCGTCCAACTCGACGTCGCCGTCTTTTTCGAAAGGCGTACGACCCGTCCAGTCTTCCTGCTCGAAAGCGGTACGGAAGATACCGTGGAACTGGTTGGAGCCGGACTTGGTGATGGTGTTGACAACGCCGCCGGTGAAGTAGCCGTACTCAGCGCTGATGTTACCCGTCATCACCTGGGTTTCCTGAATGTCGTCTTGAATGAACAGGGAATTGGATCCGCTGCCGCGGATGTTGTCGTAGTTGATGATTGCGCCGTTCAGCATGTAGATGTTGTCTACCCGGGTGGCGCCCTGGATGGAGATACCGCCGACGGCTCCGCTCTGAACACCGGGGGCCAGCAAGGCCACGCTGTCCAGCGAACGTGCGCGAGGCAGTTTGTTCACGAACTCGTCGTTCTCCAGGTTGGTGGCAACCGTTGTCGTATCGAGTGCAGGGGTAGCATCCGCGGTAACGACCAGGGTTTCCTGGGTAGCTTCCGGTCGCATCTGGAATCTCGGTCGCGTGGGCGAACCCACCGCAACGCGGACATCCTGTTTGATCGTTTGCATCCCGGTCATGGTCAGGGTGATCGTGTAGATACCCGGAGGAACCTGCCGGAAGATAAAAGCTCCGGTTTCACGACTTACATCGGTACGGGAGCCCTGTAGAGACGGTGATTGGATGACAATCGTTACACCCGGAAGGGGCGATCCGTCTTCGGCGTTCACCGAACCGTTGATGGTGCCGGTTTGCTGTGCTAACAGTGGAAGACAAAGGCAAAGAAAAAACAGGAAGGAATAGCGTTTAACGTTCCTCATCGTTAACTCCTCTCAGTCAAAAGTTGATGTTGGATCGGCTGTCATAAAACCTTATGGAATACATGCGCTCCAACAACAGCGTTCACATCTGGTGAATTGGGTATGTAAACGCGGCTTTTACACCTTGGCAAGAGCTTCGAAATCTATAGAGTAAAGTAATGAAACCTGATTGCGTACAGAACTTAAGTCAGGCATTCATTATCATACAACGTTTGATACGTCAGGTAACAACGATTTGTTAGTTTTACGCTCCTTTTTCCTTAGTTTTGCCATACTGAACGTACCGGCGACATTACCATGGAGGATTGCATCTCGAGCATCGCGTCGTCGGTCTTTCGGGTTCATCTCCCCGACCAATTCACGGATGCTTCTCTTGCCTTCTTGATTAATGTCGCCCTTTAATGGTGAAATGATGCGTTTCAAGTTGCTTGGGAGGCGATTTTATGGACCGAATCGCTCGTGATTTTCGATCGGACACGGTGACGCAACCATCCACCGCCATGAAAGCGGCCATGATCGAAGCACCTCTGGGGGATGATGTTTTCGGTGAAGACCCCACGGCCAACAAACTACAGGCGGAAATTGCCCGTCTTACCGGCTTTGAAGACGCGCTCCTGGTTCCGACCGGGTCCATGGGCAACCTGACCGCACTCATGAACCACGCTCAACCGGGCAGTATCCTCTATTCGGGTCGTACCTCCCATATTAAACTGTACGAATTGAGCAGCTATTCCAGAATTGCCGGTTTAAATCTCTTCGAGATCGACGACAGCGGCGGCCGCCTGGACTTGGAACAACTGAGAAGGTCCTGGAGCCCCGAGGTTTATTACATGCCCGTTCCCGGTCTGATTGCGGTCGAGAATACGCACAATATGTTGGGCGGGCTTATCTATCCCGAACCGGATCTGGCCGAACTTTCCGCCTTCGCCCGGGAACGCGGCGTGCCGGTTCATATGGACGGCGCTCGCTTGTGGCATGCCGCCCGCGCCCAAAACAAACCCCTGACTCACTGGACGCGGCATGTAAACTCGGTAATGCTCTGCTTCAGCAAGGGATTGGGCACGCCGGTCGGCAGCATCCTGGCGGGTTCTCGAGAATTCATCGCCAAGGCTCGCGTCACCCGCAAATTACTGGGCGGCGGCATGCGTCAGTGCGGCATCCTGGCCGCTGCCGCTCTCTACGCCCTGGAACATCATTTTCCCGCCCTGGACGAAACCCACCGGCTCTGCCGACAGGTTGCCCAAGCCCTGTCCGAACTGGATTGGTTGACGGTCACCCCGCCGCAAACCAACATCTTGATTGCTCGTCTCCAACAACCCAAGGCCGCCGAACTGGTCGCCGCTGTTGCCGAAAAACACGATTACCGGTTCCTGGCCATTGCCGAAGATGCCGTTCGCATCTGCTTCCATCAACACAATGACGATGCCGCCTGCGACGGCCTGGTTGCCGCGATCGAGGCTTGGGGGCAGACGTGATCCTGGCGTTTGACGTTACCGACAAGGTTGCTTCCGTCTCCTGGCTCAAAGAGTCCGACGGCAGTCGCGGCGAGGAAACCACGGCCGGCCGTAAGGCGACTGAAGTTCTCGTCCCCATGATGAGCGAACTTCGCGGGCGACTGGGTGAACCCCTGACCGCTGCCGCGGTTGTCACCGGACCGGGCTCCTTCACGGGGATTCGCGTGGGCCTGGCTACCGCGTTGGGTTTGAAAGCCTCGCTGGGCATTCCTGTATACGGTTTCAACAAGGGCGAGCTGATTGCCGCCCGGTTCGGTACGGAACCCTCGGTCCTACTTCTGCCGGCTGGCAGGCAGCAGTTGATGGTCATGCCCCTGGCTAACGGTAAACTCGCCGGGGCGCCGATCGTGATCGACAAAAACGAGGCGCCCGCCGATACCCGCCGCTGGGTGCTTTCGGCCATGGAAGACGTGGATGCCGAGGTGATTCCCGCCTCCCTGACCGGTCTCATGCTGGACCGAATTCAAGCGGGTGGTCTCACGGAAGCGGACCATCCGTTGGAACCCATGTACATACGTCCACCTGACGCCCGGCAAGGGCAGACGTTGATCGATAAGCTGCTTGCCAAACCTCCCTAAGCAACTATCTTCGTGAACGACCTGTGACTTGACGCGGTATCTCAGCAGCCCGCGTCTTGTATCCGATGTTCCAAGTGACCGGCGGGCAGCGCATCACGGTCCAACGGAAATTGCAGAACGAACGTAGCGCCCTTACCCGCGCCGTCGCTTTCCGCCCAGATGTTGCCCGACATTTCCGTCATGGCGTTGGCGCAGCTATGCAGGCCGAAGCCGTGACCGGCGGCCTTGGTGGTGAAGCCGTGGATGAACAGCTTGGCTTTGTCTTCATCCGTAATGCCGACGCCGTTGTCCTTGAAACGCACGTAGTTGTATTCACCGTCGGTTTCGATGGTAATAGTGACCCTGCGGCCCAGCGTTTCCGTGCCCTCGAAAGCCTCTTTGGCGTTTTTGAGCAGGTTGACCATGATATGGATCAGCTTGACCTTTTGTACGTAGACCTGGGGCACCTCGTCGAAGTTGTTTTCCACCTGAATGCTTTCCCGGGCGTAGGAATTCTCCACGATGATCAGGGCATCCTCCACCACGTCCGACAAAGACATGTACTCCGCTTGGAAACCGCGTGAGGCATGACTTTGCTGCGCCATGATGACCTCGCGGATGGTATTGACCTTTTCCATGAGCCGGTTCACGTCTTCCACCATTTCGTCTGCTTCTTTGTCCAAAGGTTCTTCCAGGCGCAGGTAATAATCCAGCAGTTGTTTACCCTTGGGATCTTCGAGGATGAAATGCTCCAGGTTTTCCAGGTTACGGCGCAGCATGCTGTTGGCCATGATCAGCTTACGCGTGGAAGAGTTTTCGACGCGTTTCTTGATGATCTGGCCGGACGTAATCACGCTGTTGAGGATGTTGCCCACGTTGTGCAGGACACTGGTGGCGATGTCGGCCATGCCGGCCAGGTGAGCTTTTTCGACCAGTTCTTTCTGAGCGGCTTCCAATTCGTGGGTGCGGTCGGTGACTCGTTCTTCCAATTCCTCGTTGAGGCGGCGGTATTTTTCCTCGGCATGTTTGGTTTCCTGGTATAGGCGTGCGTTTTCCAGCGAAATAGCGGCTTGGGCCAGTAGGATGTTGAGGATGCGAATGCGGTCGGCGGTGAAGGCGTTGGTGATCAGGTTGTTTTCCAGGTAGAGCACGCCCGAGATGCGCTCCTTCTGTTTGATCGGCGTACACAGGACCGACTTGGGCCGGTGGCCCAGGATGTACTTGTCCTCCATGAACAAGCCCTCGCGGGCGGCGTCCTTCAGGACCACGTTTTCGCCGGTTCGAATAACGTATCGAACAATCGCCCTGGAAAGGCCGCTGTTGGAATCCAGCGGAACCGGCGCCAGATCGACTTTGTTATCGTCCACGGAAAGCGAGGCATGGATGATCATCTGATTTTCCTGCTCCAGGATCAGGAAGCCCTTTTGAGCACCCGCGTTTTCAAGAATGATCCCCATCATCTTGGACATCAGTTTTTCCAGGTGCATTTCCGAGGCAATGGCCAGGGACCATTTGGTAACCGTGGCTAAATCAAGAGCGTCGCTCTTTTGGGCCAGGGTTGCGTCGTGCTGGGAATGCCTGGGTTCGGTTTGCCGCACCGGGCTCTCGCGCTTGCCGGTGCCGAAGCGTCCGCTGGGCCCCAGCAAGGAGCCGTAGTTCTCCTCCATCTGGCGAACCTTGGCGCTTGCGCCCCAGCGACCGTAAAGGTAATGGGCCTCGGTGTAGAACATAGACGCGATCTTTTCCTGGTGGTGCTCGTGGTAGAACTTGCCGGCCAGTTCACAGATCAACGCCTCGTCTCCGTAGGAGCCGTGGCGGTGGGCTCCTTCCATGGCCTTGCGGTAATGGCGCACCGCATTACGGAACTTGCCCTTCAGCCGGGCCATTTCGGCTTCCATGAGATTGCGATGATAACCGAAGTTGGCCGGGTTATGGGTCGACCAGCGTTTCATGCGGCTCAGTTCCGTTTTCATTTTGCCCCAGGCCTGGCGCTTTTCCGCTTTTGAGTACTTGTGGAAGGCGCCTGCCCGGGCCAGGAAGCTGAAGAAACAGGCTTGCATGGAAAAGGGCTGACCGGTGAACGATTTGACGACCTTACTGAGCGCCTTCAGATGATGGGTGGTGCGCTCGTAGCTTTCGTACATATAGAACAGGCGCAGTTTCAACAGGTGATAGAGCGCCGAACCCGTATTCACATTGTTGTCGCGGAAGTGTTCCAGAGTTTCCTGTTCGTCGAAATCTTCCGTGTCCAGGCTGTAGCGGTTACGCGTCTGGCCGGTCAGATTCAATCGAAATTGTTGCACCAGTCGGGCGAAGCGCCAGGTGTCCTGACCTTTGATATTTTCGATCAGGGAGAGATTGTTATCGGACTCCTCGATGGCGGTGGCCAGGGTTTCGTTTGGATCGAAATAATGCATGGCGCTGATGGTGTAGGCCACGTATAACAGGTCACCGGACTGCAAACTGGTGTCAACGGTAGCGCGCAGTCGCGAAGCCAGGGAGCTCCATGGGTTGTTCCAGCAGTGAACGAAGATGCTGTAGGTGTACAGGGTCACGCTACGGTAGGGGTTGTCCTCAAACCGGTTGCACATCTCCAAGGCTACCTTGCCGAAGCGGTTACCCAGGCTCATATTGCTCAGAACGGAATTGAGCAGGCAGGCGAACATGGCGAAGGTATTTGCGGACATGGCGGAGATGCCGTGCTTCAGGGTCAAGTTGACGCGTTTGAGTACGCTGAAGGTGAACAGGTTCTTGTTGCCGGTAAGGTAGGCGGGTTGTCCGATTTCGGCCAGGACCTCGATGATGGCGGCAACTCGGGCGTTGTCCATTTCCTTATAGTTGATCAGGTCCTCGGGTTGGATGCGCAGAAGTTTGGCGCGCGTCAACATGCCCTCGCGCAGCACGGTCAAACGGTTGGGGTTGGCGCTGATATTAAGGCCCAGCAGCGCGAGGCCCTGGAGACCGGCTTCAACGGCCGCGTCCATTTTGCTGGCCAGGGTATAGTGAACCAGACGCATCTTGTAGATCGCGGCCTTTTGTAAATCGTCGCAGGCCATTTCCAGTAGACGCCCGGAGAATTTCTCGGCGGTTTTGAAGCTGCCGGCCAGGTAGTAGCACTCGGCGCTCTCCCAGAAGAGTTCGAAGACGAGGTTGTATAGCCGGTCCCAGGCGTCCTCAGGCATCAGGCTGAAGCAGGTGCGCAGGTATTTCAGTGCATTGTCGAACGAGGTGGCGGCCTTGGCCTTTTTACCGGCGGACAAATTGAGCCGGGCCAGGGTAAGGCGCTCCTCTTCCTCTTCCATCAACTCGCGTGCCTGGTTGAGGTGACCCACCAGTTCGAAGACCTGCGCTTCCTCCTCGTCTTGTTCCAACATCAGGCGACCGATGCGCAGGTGGTATTCCATCTTGCGGCGTTCATCGATCAGGGCGTAGGCGGCTTGTTGCACCCTGTCGTGTTGGAATTGGTAGGTGCCGCCTTCGGCGCCTACCTCCATAATCACACCCTGGCGGAGAGCATTGCGCAATACGCCGGCCAGTTCCTCCGGGGTTCGCTCGGCAAGCTGGGCCAGTTTCTCCGCGTTGAAATAACCGCCCAGGCAGGCAGCCATTTGGAGGGCCCGTTGGGTTTCGGCGGGCAGTTTTTTGAGGCGACCGATCATGAAGTCGATGACATTGTCGCTGACGCGGATCTGGCGAATGCTGGTCAGGTCCCAATCCCAACGCGATTGCTCGTGCGAAAAACGGATATGCTTTTCGTGGTAGAGGTTCTTGAGCAGGGCGTGAGTGAAGAAGGGGTTGCCGTTGGCTTTATTGCTCAGTATGTCGGCCAGGGGACGGGCTTCCTCGGGTTCGCAATGGAGGGTGTCCACCAACATACGGGTAAGATCGGACACGCGCAGAGGGCCCAGGCGCAGGCGTGAGACCATGGCGCCGCGTCGCTCCACTTCATCCACCGAACGATTGAGTTCCGGATTGGCGTCCAGACCGTGTTGCTTGGTGGTGCCGATCACCATCAAGTGGGTGATGTTCTTATCGGAGAGAATCATTTCCAGCAGTTTGATGGAAAGTGTGTCGGCCCAGTGGATATCGTCCAGGAACAGAACCAGCGGGCTGCCCGGGGCGGTAATACCCTTGACCAGGCCGCGAAAGACCATGCCGAAGCGGTTGCGGCTTTCGCCGTGACCCAGGTGGATATGGTCCTCACGGCTTTCCAGAAGCAACGCCAGTTCGGGAATGACATCGGTGAGCACCTGAGCGTTGTTTCCCAGAACATCGACCAGGCGTTCGCGCCATTCGCGGACTACCTCGTCGTGTTCTCCCAAGATCTGGCGAACCCACTCGGAAAAGGCGCCGCTGATGGGAAGATAAGATGCGTTGGGATTGGTCTGGTCACAGGTACCGCGTATGAAGAAGCCCTTGCGTGCAAAGATGGCCAGGCGGATTTCGTTGACAAGGGCCGATTTGCCCACGCCGGAGTAGCCTTCCACCAGCACCATTTCCCGGCCGCCGTCGGCCACCCGTTCGTAGGCCTTCATCAAGGCTTCTATTTCCTGTTCCCGACCGTAGAGCTTCTGGGGGATGGAGAAACGATTGGTAATATCGCGCATTCCGAGCTTGAACGGTTTGATCTCGCCATGGATTTCGAGGTCTTCCAGGCAGTGTTCCAAGTCGTTTTTCAGGCCTCGGCCGCTTTGGTAGCGATCATCCGCGTTTTTGCTCATTAGCTTCATAATGATCTGCGAGATGATCTCGGGAATTCCCTTTTTACTGAAGTGCGGTGGTTCCGGCGTCTTGGCGATGTGCGCATGGACCAGTTCCAGAGTGTCTTCATAGTCGAAGGGCAGATCCCCCGTCAGCAGTTGGTAAAAGGTAACGCCCAGGGAGTAGAAATCGGTACGGTAATCCACCGGCCGGTTCATGCGCCCGGTTTGCTCGGGGGACATATAAGCCAGGGTGCCTTCCATCTTGGCTTGATCCTCGGCGCCTTGCAACTCCATCATCTCGGAATGGCCGAAGTCGATGTATTTGACCTCACCGGTGTCCGGGCTGATGACTACATTGCCGGGTTTGATATCCTTGTGGATCAGGTTCTTGCCGTGGATGGCGGCCAGGCCCTCTGACAACTGAATCGCGGTTCGCAGGAAGCGAATCGGATCCATGCCGCCCTTTGGGATGACCTCGGAGAGGCCCACGGCTCCGAAATCCTCGGCGATGATGGCCAGGCCGTGTTGATAGGGTTCCAGGCCGTAGTACTGGATAATGCGGTTGCTTACAAATCCCCGACCCAGTTCGAACTCACGGCGGAAACGTTTAATAACTTCGGTTGAGGGGAATTCTTTAGCAGATACTTTAACGATGATTGGGAGGTCGTCATCGACCTTGCGACCTCGGTAGACAACGGTGTGGTCGCTTTCATGTAGCTTTTTGCTGATCTGGTAGCCGGAAATGTGGATCACGGGAAGACTCCGAGGGCCAGGTGTAGGCTTCATGCATGATGAAGGCACCTTCGCTACCCGGCTTTAACTGGAAACCATTCAAATTCGGAAATACTTCAGAATTTTTCTCCAGGACGCATTAAACGACTTTGACTAATTCACCCTCATAAGGTCAACCAATGGCTCTATCGGCCTCGTTTAACGGAAACGTTAGACCTAAACCCGCATCAGGAGTGGATTTATGAGTTTTTTACAGGTCAAGAGCCCATTTTTGCGCATCCTTTTCCTCTTTCTTTCAGTTTTGGGGGTCGGGCCACATTCCATCGTGTTTTCTTCCGGAGGCTATGATCACGACCACGTCCCATCCTACGACCAATCGGTCTTCTTTCATCGTGGCAGGTCAAAAGGCCCTGCTATGGTGTTGCCTCTTTTGCATGAGCGTAACCCTTCACAAAACTTGAAAAGCACGAACGAAAAAGCTTGCAATCGGCGCCGTTCAGCGTTAAGGTTGCCCGATAGTATATTTCATTTGATACATTTCGGATCACTCAGGTCAAAAGATCTAAGTGGAGCAGGTTGATGACTCAGTTTTATACAGACGATACCGGGCAGCGGTTCTTGCCCGTTCTGTCTCCTTTTCAGCAGGGGCCGGGCATCGGTTCGTTTGGCGCCGACCGACGCAGGAACATCGGTGTTGACATTGAGGAAGAGCCTCTTGAGTTTCAAGATGTCATCGAACTGGATCGCGAAATCGGTGGTTTCAGGACCAGGGACAGCGAATTCAGTCCCCGGGAATTCCAAGAGAACCTGATCGGGTTTGGCAGAGACCCGTTTTTCAACGGCAGCAACCCCGGGGGCTTTTCCGCCTCCAACGGTAACTTTTCGGTAGACCGCGATGTGGTGGCCAATATCTATGCCGCCAACGAAGCGATATCGGCCGCACCGATCAACCCGGGCGGTAACCTGAACCTGGTTGCCTGAGTTAAAAGCACAGCTCAGGTCATTGGTGCCGCACCGATTTCAATTGTCGTGCACCCTGCAACTTACCTTTGTCGGCGCGATGAATTCCCAACGAGAATCACGGGGCCGCTTTTCGCCGGCGACCCTTTGTGTCCCGAGCCGGGCTTTGCTAAGATGAGCCCGACAAACGGTTACTCGAGGGGAGTCCATGGTTTTGCGTTTCCTTTTGTTCAGTTTCCTCTTCGTCGGCATGATGCTGCCGGCGCCCGCCCAGAACAAGCTCTCGTCTTTTGCACGCTACAGCGGTTACAGTCAACCCAAGTACACCCGCTGGTTTCGATTCTCCGAATACATTACCGTCAGCGACGGCACCCGCCTGGCCGCCGATATGTACCGGCCCGCCGAAAACGGCGTTACCATCGAGGAGCCCCTGCCGGTCATATGGAGTCACAAGCGTTTCCACCGCTCCAACTTTAAAAACGGCACCACGTCCACCGATGCCGATACCCGCCTGTGGATTCGCGATATGGTACAGCACGGATACGTGGTCGTCACCGTGGACGGTCGCGGTAGCGGCGCGTCGCTCGGCAGCCGACCCGTTCCCTTTCTGGAAACCGATCCCCAAGACGTCTACGATGTGACCGAATGGATCATCGCGCAATCCTGGTGTAACGGTAAGGTGGGCATGTACGGCAAGGCTTATGACGGTGTGGCGGCCCTTATGGGTCTGTCCAAGCAGCCCAAACTGGCCGCGATCATGGCAGAGAAAACCCTCTTCGACCTCTACGACTTTGCCTGGGGCGGCGGCATCTACGTGCATGATTACCTCAAGAAACTCGGCGATATTTGCCGTCAGTTGGACCTGAAATACCCCGCGCCCGCCACCGATGCCGATTCCGGCGGCAAATTACTGCGTCAGGCACGGCGCGACCATCGCGATAACGGCAATATCGACGATATGCTCAGTAAAATGCCCTTCAGGGACAGTGTCGATAACAAAACCGGGCGCAAGTTGTACCTCACCGATTCCCCGTCTACTTATGCGCGGGCCGCGAGCGACGCCCGGATCCCCGTCTTCTTGTGGGCGGGCTGGCAGGACCTGTTCGTCGCCGGGACCTTCCAGTGGTATTTGAACCTGGAGGGCCCCAAGCGGCTGATCGCCGGACCCTGGACCTACCAGGATCGCAACGACCGCTTGATGTCCACCGAACTCCGACGCTGGTTCGATTACTGGCTCAAGGACATTCCCAACGGCATCGCCGACGAGGCGCCCATACATTACTACCTGACCAATGCCGCCACCCGCAATAAGTGGCGCCATGTAGATCAATGGCCGCGGCCCGGAACCCGAGACCGCGATTTCTTTTTCAACGCGGGTCCCTCCAGCACCCTGAGTTCGGTCAATGACGGACGCCTGGGCAATACCGCCGATGCAGCCGGCGCGGACAAATATACGGTCAATTACCTCACCAGTTCCGGCAAACCCTCGCGCTGGAGCAACGGTTACGGCGAGGGCGGTCACAAATTCAAATACCGCGACCGTCGCTCGGCAGGGGAGTTGGCGCTGAGCTACACCGGCGAGCCGCTGGAGGCCGATCTGGAAATTGCGGGTTATCCAAGCGTTACCCTACACCTGGCGGTAGACGCCGACGATGTCGACCTGTTCGTCTACCTGGAAGAGGTCGACGCCGACGGTAAAAGCAACTACATTACCGAGGGCTTTCAACGCGCTTCCCTCAGAGCCGCGGCCGCTCCCCCCTTCAAAACCGGCGGCGCTCCCTGGCTTCGGGCCCACACGGCCGATCAACAAAAGCTGATTCCAGGTCAAAAGGTCGAGGTAACTGTCTCCATGCTGCCCATAGCCCATTATTTTCAGAAGGGCAACAGAGTTCGCGTTACCATCACGGGCGCAGACGGCGACAACCGCCTGACACCGCGACGGAGAAATGCCCCGGAAATCACGCTTCACTACGGCGGCGAAACCCCTTCACGCCTGACCTTGCCGGTGATTCCCGCGGAATAGGCGCTAATCGAAATCCAGACTCAACTGGCGGCGATCCGCCGGTTTGGGTCTTTGCTCCACGGCAAAGTCGAACATCAGTTGAGCCTTGTTTTCCTCGGGCATCGAGTGGAACAGAGGCGTACGGGCATTTCCCGGTCGCCAGGGGCCTTTGACATTGGTTATGCGCTTGGGTTCATGGGCGCGACGAAGGGTCTTCTCTACCACATGACGGCACCAGGGATCACATTTGCGCTTTACCATGTAACCGGTTCGCAAACGTTTCAAAACCAATGAACCGACCTTACGCATCAACTGTTTGTCGGCCGTGACCTTCCGACCCGTGGGCGTTTGCCGGTTCTTGAACCAGTAGTGGTAGGTGCGACCGCGCCGATGGACAGGGCCATAGGTAACCTGAAGGCCGATATAGTCCGGCGATACAGACTCCATGCGCTGCATCAGGTAAAAGCGCCCGTTCTTTCGATGACCGGTATTTCTACGAAGTTTGATCACGGCGATACCCCCATATGTGGTGTTGCGAACAATTATACCCCAATATATGCTGTTGTAAACCACCTCAATGAAAGCTTCAGCCATTTTTACCCCGCTACCGGGAAGGAAATCCCGATCGCGCTCTTCGAAGTCACCGCACTCGGGACTGAAATCGATCCAATCGAGGACGGGTTCGGCCTTTCCAAGGAAACCGAACAGGGCGCCGGTCGGGCAGGGGGAGGAGCCGATCGGTAAACCGAAAGTCCTGTCGGATTGTGGGTATTACCGGGGAAAGCTCGTGCTATGGAGTACTTTTGACGCCTCGATTCAGGTTGAGGCCATAATAATCAGTGGGTAACTTCACTAGGGCAAATAAAATCATAACCGGCGATCGAAATAGACGCTATTACATAGTTTTCGCGATATAAAATATAACTATCATCATACTAACATAAAAGCGGCTCATCTCACTTGCGCGTGGCAATTGACATAAACAGGGGAACCACCTTGATCTTTGCTTCGCGAAGGGAATTTCTGTCCCATGTTTTCTTTTAAACTACTGTGGAATTTGACTTAAAATTGTTCAGTCAAGTCATGCCGGCCCATCTTTTTTGTTTACGATGCCGGCGAAAAAATAAACAACGGATGATTTTCTACGCGACACCAAATGCTAAAATCGTCTCCTATTTTTTCTTGTTAACTTTTTTACTTGATGCCACCAAGATCATGCCGTAATATCATATACAGTTTATGCATAGGAAAACGCGATGAATAAAAAAACAAAGTACAACAACACCACCATCACCCTGAGTATCCCGCACAACACTAAACTCTTCCTGGATCAATTGGCCATGGATGGATACAATCGCAGCAACCTGATGCTAAAGATGATCCACATCCTGCATGTCCTTTACTTCACCTACCCACAGATTCCGCTGCCGCGTGGCATCGAGCGCCTCCAGCAGATGGTTGCCGAGGGGGTTTTGCTAAAGGAATTCCAGGACGGTCATATGAACCCCAGGCCTGAAAATCGCGTGGCGCCTCCGGAGAATCCGCACGCCTGACATCCCTTTACCGGGATTTCAGGCCGCGTGGATCAAGGGGAACAGGCGAAGAAGGTCCTCACGATCCCTGGTAGGAACAAGTTTCATGGCCAGGGTACAGGTTCCTCCGTCTCGCATGTGAAAAACCAATCGATTTTCCACGACAAGAACGCGATCGATACCGCGTCGTGCCATGATCATGGCGCGGCGACGCGCGAACGGTCTGTTAATCGAAATCTTGGTATCGTCAATCATCAGCAGCGGGTATGCGGCTATTCGCCAGGCGACTGAAAGAAAGTGCAGGCCGATGAGGACGGCCGCAAACCCGAGCAGCGTCTTCGTGAACATACCCACTATCGGGATATTGGACAGACTGAAACAAGCAGCCGACAAGACCAGGGGCAAAACCCCTAATAACCAGGCGGCTACAATCACCCAGCGTGATGCGAAAAAGGCCTGGGAACTCATTGATCCGGTACCTCCCATCCAGTACGCAAGGGGAGAAATCTCTGCTCTGCTATGGATATATGGATGTGCACATATGTGCCCTTACTCCTCACATGCGTTTTTTCTCAGAAAACCAGGCCAGGATTTTTTCCTTACAGTTTATTTTTTACAAATGAGCGGGCTGCTGATTTGGTAATCAGCCGGCACCTTTTCACTTGAAACGGCGTATGTAGTAGTACGGGTGTTCATTCATTTCCGATGACGCTTTGCCCGGCCCGCCATCAACACTCTGGAGTAGTTCATGACCACCAGTTCCCCTCACGTGCACGATTATCTCATTCTGGGCGCAGGACCGTCCGGGTTGCAGCTTGCCTACTTCTTTCAAAAATCCGGTTTCGACTATCTCATGTTGGAAGCCGGCGACCAACCGGGACATTTTTTCCGGACCCATCCCCGCCATCGGATGCTGATTTCCATCAATAAGGTTCATACCGGTTACGACCACAAGGACCTGAACCTTCGCTACGACTGGAACTCCCTGCTCTGCGATAACGACGACCTTTTGTTTCCCAAATATACCAAACGCTTCTTTCCCGACGCCGACGTACTCTGCCGATACCTTGTCGATTTCGCCGACCACTACGGGTTGAACATGAGCCTGAACACCCGCATCGGTCGCGTGGAGCGCGGTACCGATGATTTGTTCAGCCTGACTGCCGAGGACGGCCGCGTTTTCAAGGGGCGTCGCCTGGTGGTAGCCGCCGGTTTCACCAAGCCCTACGTACCCGACATTCCCGGCATCGAACTTGCCGAAAATTACACGGAAATGTCGGTAGACCCCGAGGATTACGAGGGGCAAAGTGTCCTCATCCTGGGCAAGGGCAACAGCGCCTTCGAAACCGCCGAGAACCTGATGGAAACCACTTCCCTCATTCACATGTGCAGTCCGCACCACTTGCGATTTGCCTGGCAAACCAAATACGTGGGCGACTTGCGGGCCGTCAACAACAACCTCTTGGATACCTACCAGTTGAAGTCCCAGAACGCGGTCCTGGACGCCCATGTCACCGACATCCGCAAGGAAGACGGTAAGTTCGTGGTCGACCTGCGCTACAGTTACGCCCAGGACGAGCGCGTCACCCACCGCTACGATCGCGTGCTGGTGTGCACGGGTTTTCGCTTCGATCCAAGCATTTTCGCCGAAAACTGCCGGCCGGAACTGGTTATCAAGGATCGCTTCCCCAAGCTGACCTCCGCTTGGGAAACGGTGGGCGTACCCCATATGTACTTTGCCGGGGTTTTGACCCACTCGCGGGATTTCAAGAAGACCACTTCCGCCTTCATCCACGGGTTCCGCTACAACAGCCGCGCTTTGTTCCACCTCCTGGCCGATCGCTATCACGGCACGCCCTGGCCGTGTCGCGAGCTGCCCGCCGATGCATCGGCGATCACGGACGCGGTCATGGAACGCATCAATACCGCCTCAGGTCTGTGGCAGCAGTTCGGCTTCTTGAGCGACATGATTACCCTGGACGGCGACGGCAACGTTCGCTATCACGAGGAAATTCCCACCGAGTTCCTGGCCGATAACCAACCGGGTGTGGACGGTTACGTCACCCTGTCCCTGGAATTCGGCAGCAAACCCAAGGATGTCTTTCAAATTGAACGCCGACCGGAAGATGAGGATTTCGCGGCCAACTCGCCATTCCTGCACCCGGTGCTGCGCCTGTTCCGCAAGGGCGAGTTGGTAGACACCCTGCACATCCTGGAAGACCTCTTCGGCCAGTGGAAGGACGAGGAACGCCATATGGGGCCCATTCGAAAATTCCTCAACGGGGCATTGGGCGACACACCCGAGGATGAACCGGTGGATGAAACCATGGCCGCCGTGGGCTGAAGCCGACACGAAAGATCATGGAAAGGGATCGCTTTCCAGGCGGTCCCTTTCAGTTTTCTGAGGGCGGGTCGCCGAGTTCGTCGGCCACGGCTTCGGCGAGGTTCGGGGAAACAAACCGGTAGCCGGTGGAGGCAAGCGACATCATACCGTCCAGGGCGGGATCCAAACCCGGCGGACGGCCCGGCTTTGCCCATGGCAAAACCTTCAACATTCGGTTGAAGGTATAGGAGAAAAGGCCGCGCTTGACCAGGATCTCCTGAAGATCGGCACGGGTGGAAGGTTGCGGGGCCACGGCCGCAATATCGCCCTCCAGGCTGTCGTGACATAAGACATGCAGCACCGCGCCTAGGGTATCCTCTCCCGAGATCCAACGGAAATTCGGCGATTTGGCGCCTCCCGCCAGGAATAAAAAGGTCTCCAAACGCAGGAGCAGGTTGATGAGCGCGGGGAACGGAGCGCGGACGCGGTCTCCAAAATGCAGGCGCACCACCCGTTCAAAACAGGTTTCCAATTGTTCCAGCCATTCCTGACGCGCATCCCGGCCCGGATCGGCAATGGGTTTGGCCAACCCCGGTTCCAGGACGGGGTCACGAGTATACCGCTCGATATCGGGCCGATGTCCTTGTAGATGCAGTAACAAACGAGGCGGATTCCCCAGGGTCGGCAAAGCGCGACAGAGAAAAGCCAGGTAATCATTGGCGTCCTCGCCCTCGTAGGGGGCGCCGGTGTGAATGACCGCGTCGGCGCCGTCCAGGGGATGACAGGGCTCTCCGCCGAAAAACGGCCTCATGACATAGCGCTCTCGCCCCGAGGTCAACCTTTGCGGTTGCAAGAGGTAAACCTCGGTGCCGCCCACGGACAGAAAAGCGGCCAGACTGTCGGCCAATCGGCCCGGTTTTCCGGCGAATATTACCCGATCGGGCCGTAGATGGGCATGGGCGGCATGCCGTTCCAGGTCGCGACAGGTGCGGCGGTGCCGAAAGCCGAACAGTTTCTCCATCATGGCCATGGGTTTGGGAAATCCCGGCGGCGGCAGAAAATCGACGCGGTCGACCAACAAGGCGCCGTTTTGGTGATCCTTGAACAGATGCTGATGATCCCAACGCCGAAACGGTCCCTTCAGCTGAACATCGCGAAATCCCAACCCGCTGTCCACATTGTGATGTTCGGCAACCCAGGTCAGAAAAAAGGGGCCCAACCGGATGCGCATCACGCGAATCCCCCCGTCGTGGAGACCGCCCGTAACAGAAACCGTTTCAACACGTTGCCAGGGCGGTACCAACCTGGTGAAGGCGCCGGGACTTTGATGATAGTGGAATAATTCCATGGCGGAGACAGCCACGGGCGATGATTTTTCAAAAACAGGCATGCATTTCTCCGCGAGGGGTACGGCGTCCTCGGCGGCCGAATCCAAAAAGCGGCCGGAACCATCATACCCCTCCAAGTGTTTAGCGGTCACGATTTTTTCCGTGATCGTCACATCCGCGCAGGCGCTCCCACGGAACGTCATCGATCCGTCGCGGCGCGCCGACCGCATGCGTGAAGGTGCGTGCTCAAATGGATCAGGGGGCTTGACGGCATGAAGTGATCCGGGCCACATGACGTCCGGGATAAGCGGACTGTCGGAATTTTACAAGAGACTTTTTCTTTGTCAATGGGTATTCCGGTCTGAATGCATACGGCGTGTCGTATGGCTGAAAAGGGTCGTTGAAAATTCTTGAAAATTTTTTGTCCTAATTGATACCTAATCATCACAGATGTTGTTGTAACAAGTATGGTAGCCGACGGCCCCATACGTTGTTACCCATATTATTTTTTTAAAAGAGGTTCCGAGATGCAAGAGATGGAAGAAAAAGTACTTTTCTGTATGCCCGACACCGACACCGATCCCCCCGCCGACGGCCCCGACGGCGGCATGTAATTCGTTTCAAACCAAAGGTTCGACCGGATCTGACCAATCCCCGATAATAATCCCGCTCCATTCCCAAAGCACCGACAAGGATGATGAACGAGAGGTTTTACAATGTACGAGTTGGAAATGAACAGCATATGGTGTTGTATGCCGGACACGGACACCGATCCCCCCGCGGACGGTCCCGACGGCGGCTCTTAAAGCCCTGACCAATAACGGCGCGCATGTCTAATGCGCGCCGTTTTTGTTTATAACTCGAACAAACGCCCCCGGCCCAAACGTTGGAGCAAGGACAGGGCTATTATTCTTGGGACCTGATTCCACAAGAAAGACCGTTGACAAATAAATCGGGATAAATCATGTTCGGCCGACACCTTAAGGTTGAAAGCGTCGAGAGCCCGTGATCTCTCGACCCCTTCCCCAAGTTCCCTTCAAGCCGCGTCGGCGTGCACGCGGCTCCCCGTTCCGGCTCACACCGGGATAATTTCTCCGTTTTGTACGGAAATGCTCAACTCCACATGGCCCCGGATCGTCAAGCCGGGGTCCGGGGCGCCTGCAAGGGCGCCCTTTTTTTGGTTGGGTTCGGGCCTTCGGCCGCAACCCGGCAGACTTGGGCGTCCGGGTTGTTTTTCAGGCAATCGGCCGGCACGATTTTTCTCTCTTTCGACCGGTTACAATCCAGTTTTCAGTTTTGACAACTAAATACAGCCGAGTACGTGCCTTTTCTCAGAGTGTGCCGCCTATTAGTCTCTCAATCGTATTTGGTTGTCAAATCAAAAACCGGCTTGTTATGTGCCGAAACGACGAAAATCCTCGCCGACCGGGTGAGCGAAATACAACGACGATGATCCCGAAGTAGCGTGAGGAAGCCCGAGCACGGAACGATCACGGACGGAACCAGGACGGTTGCGGTTATAGACAGGTGCTTACCGGCACGGCCCGGGTTTGCTCGCGTCGGACAATCATGTTCCGAGGAACAAGTCATGACTTTAAGACCGAAGGCA
>JASJCB010000323.1 GCA_030066195.1 Acidobacteriota bacterium | reverse complement strand
CAAAAACCGGCTGCCCGGCCGATCTCCAATGAAAAGGGGACGGCGAACCGCCCCCTTCAATGACTCATCTTTCGAACCTACTGGGTGATCCACAGCGGGTTGGCGTCGGCTAGCCAGCAGTGCATGCGGCTGACCTGTTGACTGGTGAACAGGGTCTGGCAGGAATCGGGACCGTAACCCATGAAGTTTTCGGGTTGGGTGGGGCCCCACGGGGTGCCCTGGCAATCGCTGCCGCCGGGTCCGCTGCAATTGTAGTTGGTGGGCGTGGGCGGCGTGTCGGAGCAGAAGTCGCCGGCCACATCGCCGTTGGAACCGTCGGCAAATTCGTAGCAGGCAGAGCAACTGGCCACTTCACTGACGCCGTGTTGCGTGTGCCACAGGCCGAAGCAGTGACCCAGTTCGTGGGCAAAGGTGTGCTGGCCGCGGGACATGGCCACATTGTTGATCCACAAGCCGCCGGTCTTGGTCAGCGCCGCGGGGTCCCAGGGGAAGGTGGCAATCCCCAAAAGCACACCGAACGGGCTGGATGTCTGACCGGATACGAAGATATTGCAGACATATTGGGGCCAAACCGCGTAGGCCTGCTTCATGCCGTTGATGGCGTTCAGCCAGTTCAAGTTGAACGGCGTATAGGCCGGGATGACGGCATAGTTGGAGTCGTTGACCCATTGGGCGCCGACCAGATTGAAGGTGAGACCCGTGCCGGCATAGTCGTTCACCATCTGTTTGTAGGCGGCGCGGGCGTTATCGATGTTGACGCCGCCGGTTCCGTCGCTGTTGCGCATCAGGTGAACGTAGATGTTGACCACCTTCGCGGAGGTATCCGTTGCGTCGCGTACGGCGGGGTCATCGCAATTACCCTCGGTCGGACAGGGCGCCTTGCCGAAACGGTTCAGGCCCATGTCGATGCGGCGTTGTTCCCACAAGCTGTCGGTGGGGCACCAGACGGAATTCCGGCGCGCGTTGTTGTAGATGTCCCGGTCGATGAGGCGTTGTTGTTCGTCGCCGTAGCTCAAGGCCGGCGTTCCTTTTTTGCCGAGCAGGTCGGGACGGGCACTCACCCAACCGGAAATATCGATTTGTTCGGTATCCTGGGCGAATCCAAGCGACGCCAGGCTTATCAGGCACATGACAAGCAGTTGCTTCATTACTTTCCTCCGTGAATTTTTGGGTACACTGACGGGATAAAATGAATAGAAGTTCCACGATCGAACGTTCAGTTTGTCAGTGATCCTAATGTAACATAATTGTAACGCCGGGGAAAAGGACGATCAGATCCTGGAACCGCTTTCATGTCATAAGTGACAGGGAATGCAAAATTAATGGTTTGCAAAAATTTTCAAAGGATGATCACTCGGGAGAAAAAAGACCGGCCGGAATATCGACAACGCTGTCGATACGGAGTGCTCGCATCTTGCAGGTTGTTTTTGCATGCACACCTTGATCGTTTACATTGCCCGGCCGGCGGGGAAAAGATACAATATCTCCATCATGAGAACAATGGGGGAAACCATGGAATACGCACCGCTCAACCCACCGACCAGAACCCTGATGGGCCCCGGCCCCAGCGATGTCCATCCGAGAGTACTGAACGCGATGGCCGCGCCGACCATCGGCCATATGGACCCGCATTTCCTCGCCCTGATGGACGAAATCAAAGGTCTCTTGCAACAAACCTTCGGCACTTCCAACGCCATGACCTTTCCCGTCTCCGGCACCGGTTCCGCGGGCATGGAATGTTGCCTGGTCAACGTCATCGAGCCCGGCGACCGCGTGGTCATCGCCCAGAACGGCGTCTTCGGCGGACGGATGGCCGATATTGCCGGGCGCTTGGGCGCGGAAGTGGAAGTGTTACAGGTTCCCTGGGGAGAACCCGTTCAGGCCGAGCTGCTTAAAGAACTACTGGCCGGCAAACCCACCAAGCTGGTGGGCGTCGTCCATGCCGAAACTTCCACCGGCGCAATGACCGACATACCGCCGATTGCCGAGGCCGCCCATCAGGTCGGCGCTTTGCTCCTGGCCGATTGTGTCACCTCCCTGGCCGGTATCGAGGTAGCCCTGGATCGCTGGGGCGTGGACCTGGCCTATTCCGGCACCCAGAAATGCCTGAGCTGTCCGCCGGGCCTGGCTCCGGTCAGTTTCAGCGAACGCGCCGTCGATGCGCTGAAGACCCGTAAGTCCAAGGTCGTCTCCTGGTACCTGGACCTGACCATGCTGCTCAATTACTGGGGCGGCGAACGCGTCTACCACCACACAGCGCCCATCAACATGCTCTACGCCCTGCGCGAGGCCCTGCTGGTTTTCGTCGAGGAAGGCCCCGAACAGGTCTTCGCCCGCCATCGCACCAATCACCGAGCGCTGGTTGCCGGTCTGGAAGCCATGGGCCTACGCATGCAGGTAGAAGCGCCGCACCGCCTGCCCCAATTGAATACGGTCGTCATTCCCGACGGCGTGAACGACGGGGAAGTTCGCGGTCGCTTGTTGAACGAGTTCGGCCTGGAAATCGGCGGCGGACTGGGCGCGCTGAAAGGCAAAGTCTGGCGCATCGGCCTCATGGGCCATGCCTCTCGTCGCAAAAATGTCACCCTGGCGTTATCCGCCCTGGAGTCCGTTATGGGAGACGCGGTTCATCGCGGTCAGGCCCTGGCCGCCGCGGAGGCGGTCTACACATGAGTTTTGCCCCGGAGATCAAAGGCGAACTGATCGAGATCTTGGGCGCGAAGTGGGTCAAGGACGACCCGGTTACCTTGTTTTCCTATCGCTCCGATGCACTCACCCTGCATCCGGCGCCGCCCATGGGCGTCATCTATCCCGGCACCACCGATGAACTGGTCGCCTGCGTGAAACTGTTCCATCACAACGGCATCAGCTTCGTGCCCCGGGGCGCCGGCACGGGACTGTCCGGCGGCGCCATTCCCCGCGACCGCTCGGTGGTCGTCGAAATGTTCCGCTTCAATACCATCGAGGAGATCGATGTCGCCAACCGTACCGCCGTGGTGGGTCCGGGCGTGGTCAACCTGGCCGTGACCAAGGCCGCCGCCCCGCACGGTCTTTATTTCGTGCCCGATCCCAGCAGCCAGAAGGCGTGCACCGTGGGCGGCAACGTGGGCGAGAACTCCGGCGGGCCCCATACCTTGAAATACGGCGTCACCGTGAACCACGTCCTGGGCCTGGAAATGGTGTTGCCGGACGGTGAGTTGGTCCGACTCGGCGGCAAGGCGTGGGGTGTTCCCGGGCCCGACCTGCTGGGTCTGGTAGTGGGCTCCGAGGGCACTTTCGGCATCGTCACCAAAGTCACGTGCCGCTTGACGCCGATTCCCGAAAAGGCGCTGACCATGCTGGGCGTGTTCGAGAGCGTTGCCGACGCCTGCCGCACCGTTTCCGATATCATTCGCAACGGCATCGTACCGGCCGCGCTGGAGATGATCGACCACATCGTCATCGAAGCGGTCGAGAAGTACATCGGCGCGGGCTTCCCCCTGGATGCCGAGGCCGTTCTGATCATAGAACTGGAAGACCTGAAGGACGGTATCGAAGACGAGGCCGAACGCATTCGCGAGATCTGCCGCGCTAACAATGCTCGCGAGGTCCGCCTGGCCGCCGATGAAGCGGAACGCGCCCAGATCTGGCGGGCTCGCAAGGAAGCCTTCGGCGCGCTGGGCACCATTTCGCCAAGTTTCTATACGCAGGACGGCGTCATCCCGCGTTCCAAGCTGCCGGAGGTTCTGGAAGAAATTCTGGCCTGTGGTAAGCGCTACGGTTTCCGGGTGGCCAACGTTTTCCACGCGGGCGACGGCAACCTGCACCCGCTGATCCCCTACGATTCACAAAACCCCAAAGACGTGGAGAACGTCTTCGAGGTCGGTCGCGAGATCCTGGAGATCTGCCTCAAGGCCGGCGGGTCGCTCTCCGGCGAACACGGCATCGGCCTGGAGAAAGCGCATATGATGGAGCAGGTCTACAATCAGGACGATCGCGACAACATGATCGCCATGCGCACCGTGTTCAATCCCGACGATCTGCTGAACCCCGGCAAGATCTTCCCCAATCCCTCCCGCTGCAGCGAGACCAAGGTGGTGCGCGGCAAAACGGGAATTGCCGTATGAAGGCGGTCGTCTTCCAACCGGAAAATACTGAAGAGATGCGGGCCTGGGTCGCGGAACGCATCGCGGCCGGCAGTCCCTTCCATATTTCGTCAAGGAGCCGGGCCGACGATGACCTGGATGTTCTCTCCACATCGCATCTTCAAGCAGAGCAGTTCTTCGAGCCCGATGATATGGTGATCGGTGTTGAAAGCGGAGTCCCCATGGTTCAACTCCAGGAACGGCTTGCCGCAAAGGGCATGACCCTGCCCGTATCGCCCTGGTTCGCCGATGACACGGTGGGGCAGATGGTCGCCGCCAACCGTTTCGGGCCGGAACGCATGGATCGCGGCGGTATCCGAGACTGGATCATCGGGATCAGTTACGTCAACGGTTTCGGCAAGTTGGTGAAAGCCGGCGGTCGAGTGGTGAAAAATGTAACCGGTTACGATGTGGGCAAGCTGATGGTAGGCAGCAGAGGCGGTTTCGGCCCCATTGCCACGGTCAACTTCAAGATGATGCCGCTGCCCGTCAACCCTCTTGGTTTGTATTGCGGCCTTGAATCCAATCATTGGTTGAAATGGTTGGCGGAGGACGTGCTGGCCAAACGGCTTCCCCTGGATTGGGTACAGGCGGTGCATCGCAAGGGCGCCTGGCGAATCGGTTTGGGTATTTCGGGAAACGAGGCGCGGCAAGATCGACTGATCGCCGAATTGCAGCGCGCCTTCGACCACCAACTGCACAAGGCCGACGAAGGTCGGGAGCCTTCCGAATACAATAGGTTCTCATCGGAAACCCGGCAGAAGGGCTTCCTCTCCCCTACCCTTCCCGATGACGGCGAGGCGCGATATCACTTGCATGGGGTGGTGCCCACCGGCCACCTGATCGGACGTCCCCGCCTGATGGAATGCCTGACCGGTTTGGATGCAACCCTGGTCCTACATCCAGTCGGCGGTGATTTCCACCTGATCGGCCGCCTGGAATCGCTGACCGAGGAGAAACTGGACCGGCTGCGCAGACATCTGGCAGGTACGGGCGGTTACCTGACGCTGGAGCAAACCTCGCCGGAACTGCTGGAGAGTTTCGGCTACAGCATTCCGCTTCCATCCGAATACCCGCTGATGCAACGCATGAAACAGACCCTGGATCCCGCGGGCGTCTTCCACGCGCCCTTTTACGAGATGGTGTAACCGTGACAGCTGAAGCCTTTAAGGGCGTGCCCTTCGACAATGTTCTGAAATGCGTGCATTGCGGACTGTGCCTGGACGACTGCCCCACCTATCGCGAGTTGGGCGTGGAGCAGGACTCGCCTCGCGGTCGCCTGTACCTGATGCGCGGCCTGTGGGAGGGTGAACTGGATCTGACACCCGACGTTGCCGCGCCCTTGAACCGTTGCCTGGATTGTCGCGCCTGTGAAACGGCATGTCCCTCCGCGGTTCCCTACGGCGAACTTCTGGAAAAGGCGCGCGGGGTCATCGCCGAGAACCTGCCGCAAAGCAGACAACGCCGGTTCCTGGAGGCCGTCTTCTTCAGACGCGTGCTGCCTTCTACCGGATGGATGCGCCTGATAAGTATGGGCGGTTGGATTTACAGGCTACTGGGTCTCCATCTGATCTTCAGCCAAACAGCCCTGGCCCGATTACTGCCGGACTGGGCCGTGCGCGGAAATGCCATGATGCCGAGGTTCGCGGGCAGGTCGTTCAAACTCGGCTACAGAAAATCGAAAAACAAGGGCAAACACAAAGTGGGCTTGTTCACCGGCTGTATCATGGACGTTGCCGATTTGGACATCCACCGGGCTACGGTCAAACTGCTGGAAGCCTCGGGTTGCGAGGTGGTCGTGCCCAAGGAGCAGGCCTGTTGCGGGGCCCTGCATGTCCACAACGGCGAACGCGAGATTCCCCGGACCCTGGCCTTACGCAACGAGGAGGCTTTCAAGGACGAATCCCTGGACGCCGTGATCGTCAACGCGGCGGGTTGCGGCGCGCAACTCAGGGAATACGGCCACCTATTCTCGGATTCGCCGGAGCGGAATGACGAACGCCGGCATGATTTCGGTAACCGGATTCAAGACATCCTGGTCTACCTGAGCGATTTGGAAGGCTATCGGAATCTGAAGTGGCAAGCCAAAAAAGAGACGGTACTTTACGACGCGCCCTGTCACCTGATGCACGCCCAAAAAACGGATACGCCGCGGACCCTACTCGCCGAAAACCCGGCCGTCAACCT
This sequence comes from Acidobacteriota bacterium, assembly GCA_030066195.1. Classification (GTDB taxonomy): domain Bacteria; phylum Acidobacteriota; class Holophagae; order Acanthopleuribacterales; family Acanthopleuribacteraceae; genus JASJCB01. The sequence continues at coordinate 3,780 of JASJCB010000323.1, read as the reverse complement.
GGTCCCGTTGGAGGATGCTGACCGATGTTGCGGTGCGGCCGGCATCTACAACATGGTCCACGGCGACCTGGCCGATGACATCTTGGACAGAAAGTTGGACGATATTGAAGCCACGCTGGCCTTAAACCCGGACGCCGCAACACTGGTAACGGGAAACCCGGGCTGCCTGTTCCAAATCCGCAACGGCGTCCGAAACAGAGGTCTGCCGCTACGCGTCATCCACCCGGTGCAACTGCTGGCCGAGTTAATGGAATAAGAAGATCATGGCAATTCTAATCGAAAAGCTTGAAACTTTTGCCCCGTCATGCCACGTAAAAGCCCCTGGCGGCCAGGGACTTAAGCAAAATAACCAGTAACCTGGAGCTTGGCTGTCAAGATATGATCCGCTTCTTCTTATCGGGGGTGCCCGTGTCCAAGCCAATTGATCTTACCGTTGATTATGCCTTTCGAAGAACGTTTGCCACACCGGGCAACGAACATTTACTGATGGCGTTGCTGAATGCCGTTTTTTCTTGTTATGACATCGTCCTGAAAAAGGTCATTATCGTCAACCCATTCCATGACAAAGAGTTCGAGGAGGATAAAGAAACGGTTGTCGATGTTAAAGCCACGGACAGCAAGGGCCGCCAGTTGCACGTTGAAATGCAGTTGACCGGGCACAGTTGGCTGCATGCGCGGATCATGTATACCTGGGCCGATATCTACTGCAAAGAACTGGAAGAAGGTCAGGAGTATGATGAACTGGACCCTGTATTCAGCGTGTGGATCTTGGGGAAGAAGATGTTCCCCGGTTCTGACGCACTGCATCATCGGTTCATCATGTACGACCCTGACCACGAGGTGACCTTAACGGATCACTGTGCGATTCATACCCTTGAATTGCCGAAATGTCCAAGAGAAGATACAATTGAATCAGACCTGGAGAGATGGGTCTACACGTTGGAGCACAGCAAGCATATCGATCCGGCCAACCCTCCGGAGATCTTGCACAAACCCGAAATCATGGAGGTGATGCACATGCTGAATAACATTTCCAAGAAAAAGGAAGACTACTGGGCCTACCAGGGCCGGGTCAACGCTCGACGTGATCGCAATGCTGAAAGAAAAGATTTCCAACGCGCTATCGAAGCCGAGCGCAAGAAGACTGAAGCCGAGCGCCGGAAGGTCCAAGCCGAGCGCAAGAAGGTAGAAGCCGAGCGCAAAGAAAAAGAGGCGGCGCTGCAGAGGATCGCGGAGTTGGAAGTTCTGGCTCGACAAAATCGTCAGGGATAAACCCCTCCCAAACCTGTCGCTTGGGTGAGCACAAAAAAAGGCGCCCGAAAAATGGGCGCCTTTCCTTGAGAGCAAGTGTATCGGGTACGGCTTATACGTACTTGGAATAGAATTCGACGATAAGCTGCTCATCGATTTTTTCGGGAATGTCTTCACGCTTGGGCAGACTGACGAACTTACCGGTGAAGTTTTCGCGATCCACTTCGATGTAAGGAGGGACCAGGTTCAGCGGAGTCAGATTGATCGATTCCAAAACTTGAGCATTGGCGCGGGTCTTCTCTTTCAGGGTGACCACATCACCGGCTTTCAGTTCGTAGCTGGGAATGTCTACTTTTTTGCCGTTCACCAAAACGTGACCGTGGTTTACCAATTGGCGGGCGGACCAGATGGTGGTGCCGTATCCGAGGCGGTATACGAAGTTGTCCAGGCGGGACTCCAAGATCTGGAACAACACGTGACCGGAAACACCTTTGCTGTTGAAGGCGCGCTTTACGTAGCGGCGCATCTGCTTCTCCAGCACATTGTAGCGGAAGCGCAGTTTTTGCTTTTCTTCCAAACGCTTCCCGTATTCACTCTTCTTGCCGCGGCGGGCCTTGGGGCCGTGCATACCCGGTGTGTTGGGCCGCTTGTCCACAATGCGGTGGTACTTGGGCGCCCGAAACATTACATCACCAAAGCGGCGCATCATCCGTGCCTTGGCTCCCCGATAAGTTGCCATGTATTTGCTCCCTTAAACTTTCAAGCAATCGAAATTTTGCGGTCCGCGCGATCGCCGCTGCAGACCAAGACCGCCAATGTTATCAAAACTTAGTAAACTAATCCAGGGTTTTTTTGAATGTTTTTGTATATAGACCATACTAACGCTAACATTCCGGTTTCCCGGGCGCAACCCTGTCCCATCAAGGCTTTACCCTGCTTTCAAGGGACCGAAGCCATATCTTCCCGATAATCTTTTCGCCTGTTTTTCAGCTCTTCCACAGCTGATTTATTGTTCCGGTAGGGTGATTTCAAAAACGGTTCCCTTGGGCTCATTATCTCGCACCGCGATGCTGCCGCGATGGTCTTCGACAATACGCTTCACGATCGCCAATCCCAGACCGGTACCCTTCGGCGACTTGGAATAGTAAGGCAGGAAAACCTTTTCACGTTCGCCCCGGGGAATACCTTTGCCGTCGTCACTCACCGTAAGATGCAGATCGCCGCCGTTACGGGCCAACCGCACCGAAATATTACCTTTGCCGCCCGCTGCCGTTGCCGCATTGTTGATCAGGTTGGAAAGCACCTGGCGGATTTGGCCCGCGTCGCAATGGTAATGGATGTCCTCGCTCTCGCAATGCAGTTGGATATTCGGATAGACGGGGGCGTAGGTGTCGCGGACGTTTTGAACCAGTTCGCCCAGGTCGGTAGGAGCCAGGGTCGGTCCGGGCAGTTTGGCGAAGGTGGAGAATTCGTTGACCAGATTCTTCAACAGGTCCGTTTCATTCATAATGGTTTCATGAGCCGAATGGATGGCGTCGATCAGGTCCGGCGCCCCCTTTCGAGCCTTGCGTTCGATACGTTGAATGCTCAATTGGATGGGCGTCAACGGATTCTTGATCTCGTGGGCAACCCGCTTGGCCACCTCGCGCCAGGCGGCCAGGCGCTGTGCGTTCAGCAATTGGGTCAGGTCTTCCAGAATGACCAGGTTGCCGAAGGTGATTTCGTCGTTTTCCAGAGGGACGATGGTAGCCGCAACGTAGCGTATCTTGCCGGTTTCCTCGTTGCGCAGCTCCATTTGGCTGTACTGGGTCGGTTTACCCTGCTTCTTGAACTCCGTCCAGCGTTGCAGCAAGGCGGCATGTCGATTGGGAACCAACCATTCGGTGAGGCGCGTGCCCGCCGCCACTTCATCCATTTCCAGGATACGCAGGACCGCGGGGTTGAAAGTGGTAATACGATCGAAATTATCCGTGGACAGAACCCCCGCGTTTGTCTGTTGCAAAATGGTTTGGGTGTACTGGATCTGCCCGGTCAGTTCCGCGTTGACCCGGCTCATTTGCCGCGCTTTTTCTTCCAGTTCGCCCTGATTCTCCTTAAGGCGGCTGGTCATCATATTGAAGGCATCCAGCACATCCTCCATCTCGTCGCCGGTTTCCAAAGCCAGGTGGGTGTCCAAATTCCCCTCGGAGACCTGGCGCGCACCGGTGATGAACACATTGAAAGCGTCCAGGAAACGCTTGGATAAAGCCAGAGCCGTCCAAATGCCGCCGAAGAGGATGGTAAAAGTAGTCATCAGGAGTAAGGTTTGATTCAAACCGGTCAACTGGCGCGTTTTGGCGCGGTTCACCTCCAAAAAGCGGGCGCTGTCACGGATGTACATATAACGTTCGGTAACTTCGCTTTCCATGGTGTCGATGATTTGCAAACGAAGATCGCCGCGATCATGGGGGAAACGAGCGACCAGGAAGCCGTCCTCGAAGTGTTCGTAATCGCGCGCATGTTCCCATTCAGCCGTATCCTCGACGCGCC
>JASJCB010000150.1 GCA_030066195.1 Acidobacteriota bacterium | reverse complement strand
AACCCCTTCGGGGTAGGGTTCGATATTGGCGCCATTACCCCAGGTAGGCCGCGATGACGGGGTCATCACGACCAACCTGGGGCTGATAATACACAACCCCTTCGGGGTAAATCGCGTTGGAATTCCGGTCCCATTACCCCAGGTAGGCCGCGATGACGGGGTCATCACAACCAACCTGGGGCTGATAATACAGAACCCCTTCGGGGTAGGGTTCGATATTGGCGCCATTACCCCAGGTAGGCCGCGATGACGGGGTCATCACGACCAACCTGGGGCTGATAATACAGAACCCCTCCGGGGTAAATTATGTTCGTATCAAGGTCTGATCCCATCCATTGAGAATGAAATTTATGGGAAAAATTGGGTCTCAGGTTCTGTTACTACCCCGAAGGGGGTTTTGTATTACCAGCCCCAGGTTGGTTGTGATGACCCCGTCATCGCGGCCTACCTGGGGGAACGGTACCCATGCATCACCCTACCCTGAAAGGGTTGTGTAGATTGTTGGGATTGAAAAAACGCCTCGGTTCATCCCATTCCAACCACGTACAAAACCCCTTCGGGGTTAATCATGTTCGCATCAAAATCCCGCCCCCGGACCCCGCTACAACCGACACCTCTTGAAAAGCCGCGAGGCTTTTCCTCTTCCCCGGCAACTTGAAACCGGCAACTTGCCACTTGACCCCGGCGGCCGCCCAATCGGGCGTGAGAGGGCATGCGCTCACACGTCTTGCCTGGCGCAACTTGGTTGTGTTTTGGGTTGAGACGCCGGCGGGTCTTTCTACCATATTTAGCGAAAAACGCCTTAATCGTCGATTTGACAACTAAATACAGTCAAATTCATGATTTTTTCGGTAATATACCTCATTTCATCGTCTTATTCGTTGATTCTCCCTTTCCAGGATCAAGAAATGAGCACCGATTTCTCGATTCGGCTTGTCGAGAGACGCTAAATCACGCTCGATTTCTCGATTCGGAAAGTCGGGACGCAAAGAATCGGTTCTCTTTCTTTGCTTCCGAAAAGTTAGGGTCAAGGAACCACTACTGATTTCTTTCACATTACTTTTCGGTGCGCAAAGAATCAGGACTGATTTCCAGGAAAGTGACTTTTGGAATCGAGGAATCAGGACTGATTCTTGGGAGAGTGACTTTTGGAATCGAGGAATCAGCCGTGGTTCCTTGATCCTCTGATTTCGGACACAACGAATAACAACTGGATCTCAGGTTCGTCTTCACCTGATCGACAACCGAAAACAAGACATCTCGATCCTCGGAGAACGCACTGAATCTTTACGAGGTGAAAAAATCGAGGACATTGCCGGCCGTGCTGGTTGTGCGCTTGTATAGCTCGGTATAGCCGCAGTTCCGGCAAGATATGGTTGCGAACTTCTTGTTCTGCACATCGAAGATTTTGGCCAGCCCGCTGCCGGTAGCGCGGAACTCATCCTGATCGTACTCCCGGCCGCCGCATTTGTCGCAAACATAACGAGACATGAAACACCTCCTGTGTTCTGCCTCCCCCATCAAACAAGACGAAATCCGTGGGAAAATCGGCTCTGAAACCGGCAGTATTTTTCAGGTCCCTGAAGCAATCGGGCCGAAAATCGCCGGAATGCGGACCATACTCGAGGCACGTTTTGCTCAACCGATACGCCCCTCCATCTGACATCGGCGTGCTTTAACGCCTTTTGACGTTTCTCACCGGAGGCCGGGTTTCCATTGGTTTTCCAATCCGTAAAGTTTCCGCTTTATGGTAGCATTGTCACCTGTTTTGGAATCCGGTCTCGATGCATGCTTCTAACCGGCGTAACTTAATCCCAAAGGATCCCCCTTGAGTGACGAACTGCTTGATGAACCTCTGGACGAAGCCTATGAGGAGGACGGCGAAGAAGCCGTTGATGAAATTGCCGTAATCGGCATGGCCGGTCGCTTTCCCGGCGCGCCCGATATCGAAACCTTCTGGCACAATCTGATCAACGGCGTCTCCGGCGTCCGTCCCCTCACCGAGGAGGAACTGGCCCGGGTCCCCGAGGACGTGCGCAATCAGCCCGGTTTCGTCGCCGCCGGCGGCTACCTGGATCATCCCGACCATTTCGATGCCCGCTTCTTCGACCTCATCCCCAGGGAAGCCCAGCTCATGGACCCCCAGCAGCGCCTCTTCCTGGAAACCTGTTGGGAAACCCTGGAGCGCGCCGGCTACAATCCGGAGAGTCACGGCGGTCGCCTGGGCCTGTTCGCGGGCGCCGGTTCGTCCATGTATATCCATTACCTGTTGCGCGATCCCGCCATGTTGGCCGATGCCGATCCCATGTCGCTGGCCATCGCCTCCGAGACCGATCACCTGACGCCGCGCACCTCCTACCTGTTCAACCTGCGCGGCCCCAGCGTGCCCGTGCAGACGGCCTGCTCCACCTCGCTGGTCGCCGTGCACATGGCCTGCCAAAGTCTGATCACCTACGGCAGCGATATGGCCCTGGCCGGCGGCGTCCGCGCCACCGCGCCCCATGCGAACGGCTATACCTATATCAAAGACAGCATCATGTCGCCGGACGGCCTGTGTCGCGCCTTCGATGCGCAAGCGGCCGGCACCGTGCCCGGCAACGGCGTCGGCGTGGTCCTGCTGAAACGCCTGGAAGATGCTCTGGAAGACGGCGATCATATCCACGCGGTAATCCGCGGTTCCGCCATCAACAACGACGGCTCGCTGAAGCTGGGTTATACCGCTCCCTCCGTCGAGGGCCAGACCGAGGTGATCCGCGAGGCCCAGAGCGTGGCCGGCGTCTCTCCCGATGAAATCACCATGATCGAGGCCCACGGCACCGGCACCCAGTTGGGCGACCCGGTCGAGTTCACCGCCCTGAAACGGGCCTTCAGCACCGACCGCAGGCAGTTCTGCGCGCTTGGCGCCCTCAAGGCAAGCGTGGGCCATATGGACGCCGCCGCGGGCATCGGCGGTTTCATCAAGGCCGTGCTCTGCTTGGAACACAAGACCCTGGTCCCCAGCTTGCACTTTGAAAATCCCAACCCGCAAATCGACTTCGCCCAAAGTCCCTTCTACGTGAATACCGAGACCAAACCGTGGGAGGCCGAGAAGCGCTACGCGGGCGTCAGTTCCTTCGGTATAGGCGGCACCAACGCCCACGTCATCCTGACCGAGGCGCCGTCACCGGAAGAAGCCGAGGACGCTCTGGACCCAAGATCCCCGCACCTGATCACCCTGTCGGGCAAAACCGAAACCGCCCTGGAGAACAGGCACAAGCAGTTGCTCCAATGGCTGGAGGACCATCCCGACGCCGACCCGGGCGATGTGGCCTTTACATTGAACCTGGGCCGCAAGTCCATGCCCCGCCGCCGCGCGTTTACCTTCGCCGACCGCGAGGAACTGCTGACCCGCCTCCAGGAACGCGGCGAGACCACCAAGGTCTCCGACCGCACGGGCGTAGTCTTCCTGTTTCCCGGCCAGGGGACGGATTATACGGATTTGGGACGGGAACTGTATGCGGATGAACCCGTGTTTGCGGAATGGGTAGACCGCTGTTGCGAACACCTCCAGCCCGCGCTGGGCCTGAATCTGGCCGATCTGATGTTCGCCCCGGAAGACAGTTCCGAGGCCGCCCGCTTGAAGAACCCGGAATACTGGCAACCCGCCCTGTTCACCGTGGAATACGCCATGGCCCGCTTGTGGATGCACTGGGGCGTCGTGCCCGAGGCCGCCATGGGCCACAGCGTGGGCGAGTACGTGGCCGCGGTCCTGTCAGGCGTGCTGAACCTGGAAGAGGGCCTTGACCTGATCGCCCGACGCGGACGCGGTACCGCCGCCTTGCCTCGCGGCGCCATGCTGGCCGTGGTCATGGAAGAAGAAAACCTGTTGCCCCTGCTTTCCGAACCCCTGGCTCTGGCCGCCGTCAACGGTCCCCGTGTGTGCGTGGTCTCAGGTCCCACCGAGGCCGTCGATGCCTTTGCGGCCCAAATGTCCCGAGACGGCGTGCGCACCAAACGCCTGGACGCCTCCCACGCCTTCCACTCGTCCATGATGGAACCGCTGATGCCCGCGCTGGACCAGATCGCCGCCGGCTTCAAACCCGCCGCGCCGCGCCTGCCCATAGTTTCCAACGTCAGCGGCGCCTGGCTGACCGCCGACGAGGTTCAGGAAACCGGCTACTGGTCCCGTCACCTGCGCGGTACGGTGCGCTTTTACGACGGCTTGAAAGTCTTGATGGACCAACCGGGCCGCGTCTTCCTGGAAGTGGGTCCCGGCAAGGTGCTGGCCGGCCTGGTTCGCAACTTCGACCCCGACGGAACCGCCGCCCGGCCCGCCTTCGCATTAGGCGATGCGCCGGACACCCGCTCTTTGTTGAACACCCTGGGCGGACTTTGGCGCGAGGGCGTGAAGGTGGACTGGATCACGGTCTACGAGGATCGGCGCCGGCAACGTCTGGTGCTGCCCACCTACCCCTGGGAGCATCAATCCTACTGGTATGACGAAACGGCCGAGAGCGGCGACCTGTTGTCCGCGCCCCAAGCGGCGACGTCTCCCACAACCGAGGTCAAGCTGGACCCGGCCGACTGGTTCTTCATTCCCACCTGGCGGGCCGCCCCCTTGACCGCCGATCCGGTTGTGTTGAAGGACCGACGCTTCCTGATTTTCCTGGACACCGACGGCTTGTTGCAAGCAACCGCGAACCGGTTGGAAGACCTGGGTGCGGAAGTCATTCGCGTCCGCCAAGACAACGGTTTCAGTCGCGACGACGGCTTCACCGCCAACCCTGTCTCCGCTTACGACACCGTGCGACTTCTGAACGAACTGAAGGCCGAAAACCGCATCCCCGATCACGTGGTCTACGGCTTCGCTGCTTACGACGGTGCACCGGAAGAGATGATCGCCCGCTGTTTCACCAATCTCGCTTTGTTGATGACCACATTGTCCGAATCGGACCCCGAACGCTCCTTCCGCGTTGACCTGGTCACACGCGGCATGCAGCGAGTGGCGGGCGAGGCGCAAACCCATCCCATGCAGGCTCTGATTACAGGCCCCGTTATGACGGCGCCTTTGGAGTGCCCCAACCTGCGCTGTCGCGCCCTGGACCTGGAAGCCGGCCCGTTTCGTCCGATACAGGCCGAAACATTGCTGCATGAACTGGCCGCTGACGACGATCACGACCTGATCGCCAGACGCGGTCGGAGCCGCTGGACGACTTCCCATGAGTCTCTGCCGACACGAAAGGACGATGTGCCGTCACCCTATGTTGAGGGAGGGACCTACGTACTGCTCAACGGTTGGCGCGAGATTGCCCAAACCCTGGCCCAAACCCTCATTCTGGAGGCCGACGCCAACGTGGTCATTCTAGACCGCGCCTTCTTTCCCGCACGTGAGGATTGGGACGCCTGGCTTGTCGACGAGGGACCCGAGGACACCACCAGCCGGCGCATCGAATGGGTGCGCGCATTGGAAGAGTTGGGCGCGGAACTCTCCCTCTACAGCCTTGACCCGGGCGACCCGCAACGCCTGCGCCGCACGCTGACCGAGGTGCGCGATCGACACGGCGAGATCCACATGGTGCTTCTCTTCGACCAACCCGCCGAGGTCAACCCCATTCAGTTCTACAAGCCGGATTACCACTCGCAAATCGCCTCGGGAACCATTCGCGAGGCGCCGGCCTTACGCCAATGCGAGGATTTGTTCCAACGCGCCGTGGTTTTTGCCGAGAATCCTGCCGAGGGCCTGCTGGGCCGCACCGAGGCGCGCGCGCTCTACGCCTGGACGGCCCGCTTTGTCGAGGACTGGGCCGAAAGCGGTAAAGAGGTCACCGTGGTCGAGTGGGGCACCCGCGCCTGGCGCGAGACCCGGGTCGATTCCGATGAAATCAACGCCTGGCTGGCCGATGTCCGCGAACGCTTCGGCATGACGCCGGCGGAATGCCTGTACGCGTTGAACCACGCCCTGGCCATGGATCACCCGCGCCTCATCGTCAGCACCCGCGAATACGGGCCGCTGCTGCAGGAAGCCCGCAACTTCCAACTGGACCGCCTGCTGGCGCCCGAGGGTGAAGCCGAAGCGGTATCCGCCGAACGGGTACGCCCGGAAATGGACGTGGCCTTCACCGCACCGCGCAATGAAACGGAAAGCCGGATCGCCGATGTCTGGCGTGACTTCTTCGGCTACAACAAGATCGGCGTGGACGATAACTTCTTCGAACTGGGCGGTCACTCGCTGATGGCCACCCGCGTGGTTTCCCGCATCCGCGACCTGTTCGAGGTAGAGATCACCGTGGAAACCCTGTTCGGCGCGCCCACCGTCGCCGACCTGGCCCTGATCGTGGAACAAGCCGCGGGCGCGGGCGGCGGTCGAGACCTGCCGCCCATTCAACCCATGAACTACGAGGGCAATCCGCCGCTGTCGTTCGCCCAGCAACGCCTGTGGTTCCTGGACCGCTTCCTGGAAGACGCCGACGCGCGTTCCGCCTACAACATCCTCTTCCCCTTCGACATCGAGGGCACTCTGTCCACCCTGGACCTGGTCCGTGCGCTGACAGAGGTGGTGCATCGTCACGATTCCCTGCGCACCACCTTCACCATGGAGGGCGAGGAACCGGTCCAGGTGATCCGCCCGTTCAGTTCGTACCGCGTGCCCCTGATCGACCTCAGTTCGTTGGATCAGGAACCGCGCATGCAAACGGCCCAATACCTGTCGGCGCAACAGAGCCGCGTTCCCTTCGACCTGGAACGCGGGCCGCTGTTCCGCTTCTTCCTGATCAAGTTGGAAGATCACCGTCACCAGTTGTTGACCTCGGTCCACCACACCATCGGCGACGGCTGGTCGCTGGGCGTGTTGATCAACGAGGTCAGCCGCCTATACAACGCCTTCAGCCGCGGCGAAAGCTCTCCGCTTCCCGATCTCGCCGTACAGTACACCGACTACACCCTGTGGCAACGATCCTGGGAAGACGGCCCCTACATGCAGGCTCACCTGGACTATTGGAACCGGCAACTGGACGGCATTCCGCCGCTGCTGCACCTGCCCACCGACGGCCCGCGAGGCGCGGCGCCCACCTTCCACGGCAGTCAGACCCGTTTCCATATCTCTCCCGAAACCTCTCGCAAGATCGAGAGCCTGGTGCGGCGTTCGGGCGCCACCCTGTTCATGACCTTGAAGGGCATCCTCAGCGCGCTCTTCGCCAGGTACAGCGGCCAGGAAGATATCGTGCTGGGCTCGCCGATCGCGAACCGGAACTATCGCGAGACGGAACCGCTGATCGGCTTTTTCGTGAACACCCTGGTGCTGCGGAATGATCTGTCGGGCGATCCTACCGTGTTGGAATTGCTGAAACGCTGCCGCGAGACCGCCCTGGAAGCCTACGCCCACCAGGACGTGCCGTTTGAATACGTGGTCGAGAAGGTGCAGCCGGAACGAAACCTGACCCAAAGCCCGCTGTTCCAGGTGATGTTCGCCCTGCAAAACGCGCCGGCCGATGCCGAGGTCAATACGGAACTGGTGATCAAACCGGTCCGTCAGGAGGTGGTGTCGGCCATCTTCGATATGACCTGGAACTTTTATGAATTGGGCGAACAAGGCATGGTTTGCTCCATCGATTTCAATACGGATCTCTACCTGGAAGAGACCATCCAACGCCTGGGGCGGCATTTCAATATCCTGGCCGCTGCCATGGCCGACCACCCGGAACAGTCGTTAACCGGCTTCGAGTTGTTGACCCCGGAAGAAAACACCCGCATTCTGGCAGATTGGAACGAGACCGAGGCGCCGGAATCCGCCCAGGCGCACGTGCGCTTTGCCGGCCTGGCCGAGGCGAGGCCGGAAGCGACCGCCCTGTTGTACGACCCGCTTGGCAACGGCGATGCGCAAGTGGTGAGCTTCGGCGAACTGTGGCAACGCGCCGCCGCCGTTGCGGCCGGTTTGATTGAACGCGGTATCGGCGCCGAGGATTGCGTGGCCGTTGCTGCCGACCGTCATCCCGATACCGTGGCCGCAATTCTGGGCATCCTGACCGCCGGCGCGGTCTACCTGCCCATCGACCCGGGCTACCCGCAAGCCCGTCGTGAGAACATGCTGGCCGACAGCGGCGCGGCCCTGCTTCTGTATCCCGGCGACAGGCAACCCGAGCCGGGCGATAAACACCTGGCCGTGGCCGACCTGATGAACAATGGGCGCGTCTTGGACGCCGAAACCTTCGATCCCGACCACGCCGCCTATATGATCTTTACCTCCGGCACCACCGGCAGGCCCAAGGGCGCCGTGCTGCACCATCGCGGCCTGGCCAACCTGACCCAGGCCCAAATCGAACTGTTCGACCTGGACGAAAACAGCCGCGCCCTGCAATTCGCTTCCATGAGTTTCGACGCCTCCATTTCCGAGGTCTTCACTACCTTGTGCGCGGGTGCGGCCTTGTACCTGACATCCCGTGAGGCCATGATGCCGGGCGCCGACCTGTCGCGCGTGCTGCAAGCCGGCGGCATTACCCACGTCACCCTGCCGCCGAGCGCTCTGGCCATGCTGGACTATCCGGAAGAGCACCCCGACCTGCGCACCCTGGTGGTGGCGGGCGAGGCATGTCCCGGCGATCTGGTTGCGCGTTGGGCGCCGGGTCGACGCTTCATCAATGCCTACGGTCCCACCGAGGGCACCGTTTGCGCCACCGCCAAAATCTGCACCGGCGACGAGGTCGTGCCGCCCATCGGCGGTCCTATTGCCAACTCCCTGGCGTATGTGCTGGACCACGCCATGAACCCTGTGCCCGTCGGCGTGCCGGGTGAGTTGTTCATCGGCGGCATCGGCCTGGCTCGCGGTTACCGGAACCGGCCCGGCTTGACCGCCGAGCGGTTCGTGCCCAATCCCTTCGGTTCGGAAGCCGGCGCCCGGCTCTATCGCAGCGGTGACCGGGTGCGTTACCTGCCCGCCGAGGGTATGGCCGATATCGCCTTCCTGGGCCGCACCGATCACCAGATCAAGCTACGCGGCTTCCGCATCGAGTTGGCCGAGATCGAGGCGGTCCTGAGCGCGTCGCCGCTGATTTCCCAGGCGCTTGTAACGGCCCGACCAACTGCCGCGGGCGAAAGTCGGCTGGTCGCATACGTGGTTACCGATCGCACCGAGGACCTGACCGCCGAATTGCGCAATCACCTGGCCGCGCAACTGCCCGAATACATGGTTCCCGCCGACTTCGTCCAACTTGAGCGCTTCCCGCTCACGCCCAACGGTAAGATCGATCGCAAGGCCCTGCCCCAACCCGGACGGCGCATCGATGAAGCGCATTACCAGGCGCCGCGCACCGAAACCGAACAAGCCCTTGCCCGCATCTGGGGCGAGTTGCTGGAACAGGAAAAGGTCGGCCCGGCCGATCACTTCTTCGACCTGGGCGGTCACTCGTTGCTGGCCACGCGCCTGGTCTCGCGCCTTCGCGACGAATTGGACATCGAGGTTCCCCTGCGCGAGATCTTCAGCGCGCCGCAACTGGGTGAACAAGCCGCGCTATTGGACCGCATTTCGGCCGGCGACACCGCGGTGAAACAACCGCCGTTGCTGCCCCGCGCGGCCGACGCCGAAGCCGTGCTGTCCTTCGCCCAACAACGCATGTGGGTGCTGGACCGCCTGGAAGGCGCCGTGGAAGACCGCGAACTGACCGCCTACAACATGCCGGCAAACCTCCAATTCCGAGGCGATCTCTCGGTAGCGGCCATGGAAGCCGCGCTGGGTGAGGTACTGCGCCGACACGAGGCCGCCCGCACGGTCTTCCCGCTGGAAGGCGGTAAACCGCTGCCGGTCCTCGAACCCTTCACCGGTCTCGACCTGCCGGTCATCGACCTCGCGGGCCTGGACGCAACAACCCGCGAGGCAGCGCTGAAGCAACTGGCCGTGCATATCTCCGGCGGGCCCTTCGACGTGGGTCGCGGGCCGCTCTACCGCATGGCCCTGTTCCGCCTGGGACCCGACCACCATGCCTTGAGCGCGGTCATGCACCACATCATCTCCGACGGCTGGTCCATGGGGATCCTCACCAACGAAATGGCCGTGCTTTATCGCCATGCTGCCGGAGGTGATCGCAACGAAACCCTGAGCGCCCATTTGCCCGCCCTGCCGATTCAATACGCCGATTACGCCTCCTGGCAACGCGGTTGGCTGCACGGCGAAACCCTGGATGTTCAGCTCAACTATTGGCAGGAGACCCTGGCCGGCATCCCCGAACTGCTGACCCTGCCCACCGACCGGCCGCGTCCGCCGTTGCAAAGTCATCGCGGCGCCATGATCGGCCTGTCGGTCCCCGCCCCTGTGGTTGCCGGTCTGGAAGCCCTGGCCGGGCGTAGCGGCGCCACCCTGTTCATGACCTTGGAAGCCGCCTTTGCGCTGTTGCTGGGCCGCTACGCCAATAGCAACGACGTTTGCGTGGGTACGCCCATCGCGGGTCGCAACCATGCCGCCTTGGAGAACTTGATCGGCTTCTTCGTCAACACCTTGGTCATCCGCAACCAACTGGAGGCCGACGAAAGCTTCCTGCACATGCTGGAGCGCACCCGCAAGGCCTGCCTCGGCGCCTTCGCTCACCAGGACGTGCCCTTCGAACAAATCGTCGAGGCCACGCAACCCGAACGCGCCGTCAACCACGCACCGCTGTTCCAGGTGATGTTCGCGTTGCAAAACACGCCGGGCGGTCACCTGGACCTGCCGGGCATCACCCTGGAGGGTCTGGACGCGGACGCCGCCTCGGCCAAGTTCGACATGACGTTGAATCTGACCCAGGTCCAGGATCGACTTCACGGTCACCTGGAATACGCGACCGACCTGTTCGACACCACAACCATCGAACGCTTCCTCAAGCATTTCCAGGCGCTTCTGGTCGAGATCACCACGCATCCCGAGCGCTCCCTCCTGGAACTGGAATTCCTGGATTCGGCCGAGCGGGAACTGCTGGTGCACACCTGGAACCGGACAGAGGTTCCGCTGGAAGGTCCCAACCGCATCCACGGCTACGTGGAAATACAGGCAGCAGAACATCCCGATTCCCCGGCCGTGATCTACGACGCATTCGACGGCAGTGAACCGCACGAGATTACCTACCGACAGTTGGAGCAACAGGCCAATCGACTGGCCCACCGCCTGCTTGACCTTGGCGTAGGTAACGACGATCTGGTCGGTCTGTACCTGGACCGTTCGGCCGAGATGGTCGTCGGCATGCTGGGCGTGCTGGAAGCGGGCGCCGCCTTCCTGCCGCTGGACCCGACCAACCCGCCCGAACGTCTGGCCTATATCGTCGATGATGCCGACATGAAACTGCTGATCGCCCACCGGCACCTGGGCAGCGATCTGATCGATCGGATCGACGTCCCCGTCATCTATACCGACGAGGACCTTTCCAACCTGCCCGAAACCAATCCCAAAGCTCCGGTGCATTGCGATAACCTGGCCTATGCCATCTATACTTCCGGTTCCACGGGGCGGCCCAAGGGTTCGCTGATCCCGCATCGGGGTCTGATTAACGTGGGCCACGAAACCGCCGACTTCCTGGACCTGAAGCCGACCGATCGCATTCTACAAGTTTCCACTTTCAGCTTCGACGCTTCCATCAAGGAAATCATCTCCGGTCTGTACGCGGGCTCCGCCCTCTACCTGACCCGCCGCGAGGTGGTGCTGCCCGGGCAGGATATGATCGACTTCGTCGCCAAATGGCAAATCAATAAATCGGCAATCTTTCCCAGCATGCTGCCGCGTCTCGACCCGGAAGACTTCCCCAGCCTGGAGGGAATCTGGTGCGGCGGCGAGGCCATGGCCCCGGACGCCGCCGGCCGCTGGGCCCGTAAATTGAAAGTGGTCAATAGCTACGGACCCACCGAATGCACCATCTGCACCACGCGCTGGGTCGTTGAAGACAACGGTCGCGTGCCCTCGTTGGGACATCCCATCGACAACGTGACCCACTACGTGCTGGACAGCAAGATGCGCCTTACGCCGGTCGGTGTGCCGGGCGAACTCTTCATCGGCGGCATTTGCGTCAGCCGGGGTTACCTGAACCGTAGGGCCCTGACCGCCGAACGCTTCGTACCCGATCCCTTCAGCACGGAACCGGGTGCGCGCCTCTACCGTAGCGGTGACCTGGTGCGGCACCGCGGCATGGGCGACGTGGCCGAACTGGAGTTCCTGGGTCGCATGGACCATCAGGTCAAACTGCGCGGTTACCGCATCGAGTTGGGTGAGATCGAGAGCGACCTGGCCGAAATCGACAGCGTGGAACACGCCGTGGTAGTGCTGCGCGGCGATGCGCCCGGCGGCAGCGCCCTGGTCGCCTACGTGGTGCCCAAGGGAGAGGACGCGCCCGAGCCTGCCGAGCACGAGAAACAACTCCGCGAACAACTGCGCACCAACCTGCCGGATTACATGCTGCCCGGTTTCTTCGTCTTCCTGGACGCCTTCCCGCTCAATGCCAGCGGCAAGGTGGACCGTCGCGCCCTGCCCGCGCCCAAACGGGACATCGACAAGGCAAGTTTCGTTGCGCCCGCCACGGATACCGAACGGCAGATTGCTGAAATCTGGCAGGAAGTGCTGGAACTGGAAACCATCGGCGCCCAGGAGAACTTCTTCGAGATCGGCGGTCAATCACTGCTGTTGGTGCAACTGCACCAGCGTTTGGAAGAGGTGCTGGAGCGCAAGATCCCGCTGGTGAAACTGCTGGCCAATCCCACCGTCGCCGCCCAGGCCGAACTGCTGGCGCCCCAACCCAAACGCCCGGTCGAGGAAGATGTGGACAGCGGCGCCCTGCGTCGGGAAGCCGCTCAAAAGAAACGTAAACAACGCCGCAAACGCCGCGGCATGGACGATTGATCGAAGAGGACCCCATTGACAGACCAACACGTGGAACACGACACCGACGGCGAAGACCTGGACCAGATTGCCATTGTAGGCTTGAACGCCCGCTTCCCCCATTCGCCGGACGTGAACGCCTTTTGGGAGAACCTGCGCAACGGCGTGGAGATGACCGACGAACCCACCGAGAAAGACCTGGACCGCGCCGGCGTTTCCCAGGAAATGCGTAATCGGCCGGAATTCATCCGCGTGGGCGGCTTTATCGAGGATACGGCGTACTTTGACGCCAATTTCTTCGGCCTTACCCCGCGCGACGCGGCCATTCTGGATCCGCAGCATCGCTTCTTCCTGGAAATGTGTTGGCACGCGCTGGAACACGCCGGTTATGATCCCGAAACAGGCGGCAAGCGCCTGGGCCTGTTTGCCGGCTGCGGCAATAACTATTACATCAGGCATGTCTTCTCCGATCCCGATCTGGTGGAGGGCGTGGACCCCTTGCAGGTGAGCATCGGCAACTCCGTCGATCACCTGGCCCCGCGTGTCTCCTATATGCTGAACCTGCGCGGCCCCAGCGTTCCCGTGCAAACCGCCTGTTCCACCTCCCTTGTAGCCGTACATCTGGCCTGCCAAAGCCTGATCGCCTACGAGTCCGACATGGCCATGGCCGGCGGCGTCCGCCTTTCCATCCCGATCCGCGACGGCTATCTCTACGTGCCCGACAGCATCTTCTCGCCGGACGGCCACTGTCATGCCTTCGATCATCGCGCCCAGGGTTGTATTCCCGGCAACGGCGCGGGCGTGGTGGTTTTGAAACGCCTGGAAGACGCGATCGAGGACGGCGACCATATCCACGCGGTCATTCGCGCCTCGGCGGTCAACAACGACGGCTCCTTCAAGCTGGGTTACACCGCGCCTTCCGTGGAGGGCCAGCGCCGCGTGATCAAGGAAGCGCTCAGCATGGCCGCGCTGGAGGGCCGGGACATTTCCATGATCGAGGCCCACGGCACCGGCACCAGCCTGGGCGATCCCATCGAGTTCGACGCTCTCAACCAGGCCTTCGATACCGATGAACAAGGTTTCTGCGCCCTGGGTTCGGTGAAGAGCAACATGGGCCACACCGACGCCGCCGCGGGTATTGCCGGACTCATCAAGGCAGTGCTGTGCCTGGAACACAAGACCCTGGTCCCCAGCCTGAACTATGAACAGCCCAATCCGCAAATCGACCTGGAAAACAGCCCCTTCTACGTGAACACCGAAACCCGCACCTGGGAAAACGCACGCCGCTTTGCAGGCGTCAGCTCCTTCGGCATCGGCGGCACCAACGCGCATATCATCCTGGCCCAAGCGCCGGAACCCGAGGAACGCGCCCCTGACACGCGTCCCGTACTGCCGGCCACCATTTCGGCCAAAACCGAAAAGGCCCTTTTGCAGCGTTGCGACGATCTGGTCGCATGGCTGAACGCCAACCCGGACGCCGACCCCGCCGACGTCGCCTTTACCTTGAACGCCGGCCGGCAGGCCATGGCCTGGCGACGCGCCCTGGCCTTCACCGACACGGCAGACCTGACCGCAAAGCTCAGCCGGCGGGGCGAAAACTTTAAAGTGCCCGCGAGTCAACCCAAACTGGTCTTCCTCTTTCCCGGCCAGGGGACTGATTATGATGATTTGGGCGGGGAACTCTATCGCACGGAAACCACGTTCCGGGAAACGGTGGACACCTGCTGCGAGCTGTTGAAACCCCGGCTGGGCCTGAACCTGGCCGACCTGATGTACGGCGACGATCCGCGCCTGCGCGAACCGCAATTCTGGCAACCCGCCCTGTTCGTGACCAGTTACGCTATGGCCAAGACCTATATGAGCTGGGGTCTGTATCCCGAGTCCATGACCGGCCACAGCGTGGGTGAATACGTGGCCGCCGTGTTGTCCGGCATTTTCAGCCTGGAGGACGGCCTGCACCTGATTGCCGAACGCGGCAAGGGCACCGCTGCCTTGGAGGGCGGCGCCATGCTGGCCGTGGTTGCCGAGGAAGACAAGGTCACGCCGCATCTCGGCTCACAACTGTCCCTGGCCGCGAAGAACGGTCCCCAACTTTGCGTGGTTTCCGGCCCGAACGAACAGGTAGACGCCCTGGCCGAGAAACTGACCGCATCGGGCATTCGCACCAAACGCCTGACCGCCACGCACGCCTTCCACTCGGCCATGGTGGAACCGCTGATGCCCAAGCTGACCCAACTGGCGGAGGGTTTTCAACTGGATACGCCGCAAATCCCGCTGATTTCCAACGTCACCGGCAATTGGTTCAGCACCCAAGATGCGACTGATGCCGGTTACTGGGCGCGGCATCTGCGCGGTACGGTGCGTTTCAACGAGGGCCTGGAAACCCTGATGGACCGACCCGGCCGCGTCTTCCTCGAAGTGGGTCCGGGCAAGGTGCTGGGCAATCTGGCTCGCAACCACCCCGCCAACGCCGACGGTGTCTTCCCCTGCATTTCCCTGGGCAAGGAAACCGGGAACCGCGCCCTGATCGGCGCTCTGGCCGCGCTGTGGCGACACGGCATCGATATCGATTGGAAAGCCTGGTACAAGGACGAAGAACGCCGCCGCCTGGTGCTGCCGCTCTACCCCTTCGACCGTCATGTCCACTGGTTCAACGAGGAAAACGTTCGCAAGCAGAACGTCGCGGCAGCCGCACCGCAAGCAGCGGCACCTTCCGCTTCATTGGATGAACGCTGCGACCCCGCGCACTGGTATTACCTGCCTACCTGGCAATCCCGGCCGCTGATGCCGATGCCCGACACCGACAATCAGACCTGGCTGATCATCATGGACCGGAAGGGTCGCTTGGAACCCCTGGCCGAACTGCTGACCGGCCGCAACCAAACCGTGATTTGCGTGCGGCCCGGTGAATCCTATGAAGCCGGCGATCATTTCCAGGTCGACCCGGAGCAAACACGTCACCTGGGCAGGGTTGCCGAAGCAATGCGCGATCGCAATCAAACGCCTGAGCGCATCGTTTACGGCCCCTGCATGGACATCACCGGCAACGATCCCAAGCAGGTGCGCACCTATCTGAACCAAACCCTGGATCACCAGGTCCAACTGGTCCGTACCCTCAACCAGGTCTTCGGCGCCGAGCAACTTCTGGTTGTGGATGTGATCACCGCCGGTATGTACAGTGTGGCCGGTGAAACCACGACGAACCCCGTACAGGCCCTGTCGCTGGGTCCCGTAAGCACCGCCCCGCGTGAATATACCAACCAGCAATGGCGCTGCATCGACTTGCCCGTCACCCCCGCGCACGATGAAGCCCGTCGCCTGCTGCCGTTACTGACCGCCGATCACAACCATCCCCTGACCGCCCTGCGTGGCAACTTGCGCTTCATTCGCAACGTCGAGCAACTGCCGCCGCAAAGCGGGACTTTTGCTCAACCCTATCGCGAGGGCGGCGTCTATGTGCTGCTGAATTGCTGGCGCGAGATTGCCATGACCCTGGCCCAAACCCTGATCCTGGAAGCCGACGCTTCGCTGGTGTTGGTGGACCGCGCCTTCTTCCCCGCGACCGAGGAAGAGCGGGACGCCTGGCTGGCCGAACAGGGGTCCGAGGACACGATCAGTGAACGCATCGAGTGGGTGCGCGCCCTGCAAGACCTGGGCGCCGAACTGCGCATCGTCCAAGCCGACCCCGCCGACGTGGACGCCCTGCGAGCGACCCTACAACAAGCCGCGGAGGATTTGGGACCCGTTCACGTCGCATTTCTCTTCGATCATCCCGACAGCCTGGTGCTGATCGACGAACGCGGCCCCGGATTCCAGGCAACCGGCGCCGTCGCCTCGCTGGGCGAAGCCCTGGCCTTATGCGAATTGGACGACTGTTACGAACGCGCCGTCATCTTCGGCGAGCATCCGGCCCAAGGCGCGCTCGGCAAGGTTGAACACAGGGCCGTTTATGCCTTTTTGAGCGCCCTGGCCGAGGACAGCGCCGCGCAAGGCAAACCCGTGACCGTTATCGATTGGGGCACCCGCACCTGGCGACCCGTCGCGCGCAAGGGCCTGCCGCAAGCTGCATTGGATTACTTCACCGCCGAACGCGAACGCTTCGGCATGAGCCATGCCGAGTGTTTGGAAGCCCTGGCCAGAATTATGGATATGGGGCTGACTCGGACCATTGTCTCCACCAGGCCCTATCATGCTCTCCTGGAAGAACAAAACCTGCTTACCCTGGAAGTTCTGCAACAAAAAATCACCGAGGCAATCGCCGAAGCACCGGTTACCGGCAAACCTCGTCCCGAATTGGATGTTCCTTACGAGGAACCCGCCGACGATGTCCAGCGCACCCTGGTCAAGATTTGGCAATCCTTCTTCGGCTACAGCGAAATCGGCATCCACGACAACTTCTTCGACCTGGGCGGCCACTCGCTCATGGCCACCCGCGTCACCTCGCGCATTCGCGACGAACTGGGTGCGGAACTGAACCTGGACT
The DNA here is from genome assembly GCA_030066195.1 of Acidobacteriota bacterium. Lineage (GTDB taxonomy): Bacteria > Acidobacteriota > Holophagae > Acanthopleuribacterales > Acanthopleuribacteraceae > JASJCB01. The sequence continues at coordinate 3,782 of JASJCB010000150.1, read as the reverse complement.
CGCTGTTCGGTTCGCCCACCATCGCTCAACTGGCCGAACTGGTCCGCCAATACGAACAGAGAGACCCCGAACTGAAACTGCCGCCCATCGAGGCATCCGGCAAGACCGGCCCCGAACGGCTTTCCTTCGCCCAGCAGCGCTTGTGGTTCCTGGACCGCTTTGTGGAAGGCGACGCCTCACGCGCGGCCTACAATATCTTCGCGCCCAACGAGATCAACGGTGACCTGGATCCTCTGATACTGGAGCGGGCCCTGGGAGAGGTGGTACGCCGTCAAGGTTCCCTGCGCACCACGTTCACACTGCTGGACGACGAACCCGTTCAGCTGATCGCTCCTTACCGGTCGTTCCAACTTCCGGTGATCGACCTGCGCCATATGTCGCCCGACGACAGGGAACGAGCCGCCCACGAAATCATCGAACAACAGGTCTCCACGCCCTTCGATTTGGAAAAAGGCCCCCTCTACCGGTTCCTCCTGGTCCTGCTCAGAGAGAACCACTTCCACTTCCACTTCACCCTGCAACATACCATCGGCGACGGTTGGTCCATGGGTTCACTGATCGGTGAGATGACCGGCATTTACCGCGCCTTCAGCCAGGGCCGGCCGTCACCCCTACCGCCTCTGCCGGTTCAGTATATCGACTATACCCTGTGGCAGCGCTCCTGGGAGCACGGGCCCTACATGCATCGGCACCTGGATTACTGGAAGAAACAATTGGAAGGCGCGCCGGCCATGTTGCAACTGCCCGCCGACGCACCGCGTACCGGCACGCCCAGCTTTGAAGGGGCGCGTTACCAGTTCCGTATCAGCCCCGAGATAACCCGCAAGCTGGAAGGCCTGGTCAAAGTAAGCGGCGCAACCATGTTCATGGTGCTGGAAAGCGTGATGACCGCCCTCTTCCGCATCTACAGCGGACAGGACGACATCGTTTTGGGCTCGCCGATTGCCAACCGCAATTACCGCGAGACCGAACCCCTGATCGGCTTTTTCGTCAACACGCTGGTGCTGCGCAGCCAATTGCACGGCAACATGACGGTAATGGAACATTTGGACCGCACGCGCCGTACGGCCCTGGACGGCTTTGCGCACCAGGACGTACCTTTCGAATACATTGTGGAACGGATCCAACCCGAGCGTAACCTTACTCAAAGCCCGCTTTTCCAGGTCATGTTCGCCTTGCAAAACACACCCGCCCAGGCGGAAGTCACGCCCGAATTGATCATCCGGCCGCTGACCTCCGACACGGTTGCCTCTATCTTCGACATGACCTGGAACTTCCACGAATTGGGCCCGGAAGGTCTCCTGTGCCAGATCGACTACAACGTGGAGCTCTATACTGAGGCCACCCTGGCTCGTCTATGCAGGCACTACGTGCTGATGGCGGACGCCATGGGCAGTAACCCGGAAAAAACGCTGGACAGCTTCGACCTGCTGACCGGGGAGGAGCGAACGCGGGTTCTGGATCTGTGGAACCGGACGGAAGTGCCCATATGGCCCGAGGCGGCGCACCTCCGCGTCGGTATGAAGGCGGCGGAACGCCCTGAACATATCGCCGTGGTGGTCGAGGATGCCGAGGGCGGCGTGACGGAACTGACCTATCACCGGCTGTGGACCGATACCTGCCGGATCGCTGCCGTGCTGCGCGCGCGGGGCATCGGCCCCGAGGACCGCGTCGCCCTGTGGGCCGAGCGTACGCCCGACCTGCTTCCCGCCCTCCTGGGCATTATGAGCGCGGGCGCCGCCTACCTGCCGCTGGACCCGGGCCTGCCGGCGGAGCGCCTGGCCTACATCCTGCAAGACAGCGGCACGAAACTGCTGCTGACCCCGGGCAGAGAACCGCAATCGTTCCCGGAGACGAACATACCGCGAATGGACACGGGCAGCATCCCGGCCGAGGAACCCGGCTTGGAACCGGGCCCGGTGAACATGACGGGCGCCGCCTATGTGATCTACACCTCCGGCACCACGGGTAAACCCAAGGGCACCGTGCTGCACCACATCGGCTTGAGCAACCTGGTCGCTGATATAATCCGCCTCTACCGCATGGACAAGGAAAGCCGGGTCCTCCAATTTATGGCCGCGGGCTTCGATGTATCGCTTTTGGAATTCTTCACGCCCTTATGTGTGGGCGGAACCCTGGTCCTGGCTCCTCGCGAGAGCATGATGCCCGGCGCCGGTCTGGCCGGTCTGATCGAACGCCGAGAGATAAACTGCGCCACCATTCCGCCCAGTGCTCTGATCGCGGAAGACGCGCCCTTGGATGTGAAAACCCTGGCCGTAATCGGGGAAGCCTGCCCGCCGGAACTGGCCGCCCGACGCGGACCCGAAACCTATTTCCTCAATACCTATGGTCCCACCGAAACCACCATTACCAGCACCGCCGCCGTCTGCACCGGCGCCGAGCGAACGCCTCCCATCGGCAACCCCCTGGCCAATAACCTGACCTACGTGGTCAGTCCCGCCTTCCGACCCGTTCCGGTCGGTGTTCCGGGCGAACTGGTGATCGGCGGCATCGGCTTGGCCCGAGGTTACCTGAATCGACCCGCGCTCACGGCCGAGCGGTTCGTGCCCAATCCTTTTACCGATCGACCCGGCGATCGACTCTACCGCACCGGAGACCTGGTTTGCCATCGCGGTGACGAAACCTGCGTGATGGAATACATCGGCCGCATCGACCACCAGGTCAAGCTGCGGGGTTTTCGCATCGAACTGGCCGAAATCGAGGTCAGCCTCGCCGCGCTTCCCAACGTGGCGCGAGCCCTGGTGATGGTCCGCGAGGATATCCCCGGCGACCCCCGACTGACGGCCTACCTGATCGCCCAAGACGAAGAGCCGCAAGCGGACGATATGCGAAACGCCCTGGCCGCTCACCTCCCTAATTACATGATCCCCAACGAGTTCGTGATCATGGAAAGCTTCCCGCTCAACCCCAACGGCAAGATCGATCGCAAGGCCCTCCCCGCCCCCGACCGCACACGCGGCAGCGATAACTACGTGGCCCCTGAAACACCCACCCAACAGCAACTCGCCGCAATGTGGATGAATGTGCTGGGCCTGGAAAAGGTCGGTCTCCAGGACAACTTCTTCGCCCTGGGCGGCCACTCCCTGCTGGCCACCAAACTGGTCTCCAGAATCAACGACAAGTTCGAAATAGAGCTGGACCTACGCAAGCTGTTCACCCTGAGAAACCTGGAAGACCTGGCCGACCACCTGGACGACATCTTAACGGCAGCCGACCTGCAAAACCTGGAAATAGACGACGAAGAAGACCGCGAAGAGATGGAGATTTGAGAGGAATTCACTACCGGAAAACCAAACGTAACGTGAACAAGCGCACCCGTGGGAAGATATGCCGCGGGGACATTCAAAGTTGAAGTATCGAGAGCGTGCTTAACGGCATGGGGTGTGTTTGTTCGCGACGGAGTAACCCAAAACCTACGCCATGCACCAATCGTTTACCGAAGGCAATCTCCCTCGCGAATCAGCCCGCAAGCGCCGGCCTTCGGCCCCGAATTTTTTCATGGCGTTGGATATTCGTATGTCCGGCGCGAACCAACCCCCACCACGCCGATAAGTAACTTCTATCGGGAGTATCAGGTCATGGTCCCGGCATCAGGTCGCTTCACGTGGGGGCCGGCTCACGCTACTTTTCGACAGTCCAAAGTAACGTGAACAAGCGCACCCGTGGGAAGATATGCCGCGGGGACATTCAAAGTTGAAGTATCGAGAGCGTGCTTAACGGCATGGGGTGTGTTTGTTCGCGACGGAGTAACCCAAAACCTA
>JASJCB010000035.1 GCA_030066195.1 Acidobacteriota bacterium | reverse complement strand
CAAAGATGCGGTTGATATATTCCATCTGACCCAGGATTTGCCCCAACCCCAATGGACCGTCAACCCCACCATTCGCACCGTGCTGCGCCCCTACCTGGACGCCCGGCGCATGATCGGTCAACAGGTCCTGTTGCAGGACGCCGTGCCGGTGGGCATCAGCCTTTCCATCTCGGTCCGGGTAGCGCCCAACTTCTTCCAATCCGAGGTGCGCCGGGCCGTCGAACAGGCGCTGGGACAGGGTCCCGAGGGCTTTTTCAGGCCGGGCCGACTGGCCTTCGGCGAGGATATCCACGCATCGGACTTGTTCCAGGCGCTCATGGGCCTGGACGGCGTGGTCAATGTCTGCCTGAACCGCTTCAAAAAAGTGGGCAACCAGTTCGCCGATCAGGCTGCCGCCGGGGTGATCGTACTGGACGGCCTGGAGATCGCCGTCTGCGATAACGATCCCGCCGAACCCGAACGCGGCTACTACCGGCTATTCTTCCACGGAGGACGCAAGGGATGAACGATTTAACCCGCTGGAACCGATCGGGGCTGACCGGCTTCCGCTATGTGGACGGCAACGCGGCCACCTTCCTGGAAGACCTGAGACTGGCCCTCATCTCCCGCTACACCGGCGAGGGCGACGGTAAGTCGGACAACTGGCAGTGGTGGCGGCAACTGTTCGCCGATCTGCCGGAAGATCCAACCGAACGCGCCGCCCTCGACGCGCTGTTAAGCGGTTACAAGAGTAAACTACAATGGACAGACCTGTGGGTGGATGTGCCCGCCCGTCCCGAAACCGCCGAAAAACGCGAAGAGCGCCTGCTGGCCCTGTACCGGGGTGAGCGCCGCGACTTTGCCTGGGAAATAAAACGCGCCCTGGCTCGCGCCCTACACGTATTGACCGAGCACATCGACGCCTATGCCAACGAGGGCTACCTGGGCACCGCAACCCAGTGGGACAATGTGCGCCGCCTGGTGGAAATGCTGGACTACCACCCCGCCCCGCCCGCATCCGCCGAGACCTGGCTGGCTATAGAGGCGAAAGACGAGGGAACCTTGGAAGAGGGCTTCCAGGTCAAATACGCGCCCCCGGAAGGCGGCTCCCCGATTTTCTTCGAAACCCTGGCCGATACAGAGGTTGATCCCGACCTCAACGAGCTGAGAGCTGAAAAGTGGAACCAATCGCCCACGCTCATCACCGGCACGACCATCGACCTCGAGGGCAAGTTGGAAGACCCCGCTGTCGGCGACCCCATTCTGCTCGAGCGCACCGGCTTCTCGCCCCTCGCCTATGTGGTGCAGGGCCTGACGCCCGGGGAGGAGAAAACCACGGTCACCCTGCCTCACGCGCTGACCTCACGCCACCGGGTTGTCGAGGGCCGCACCTGGGCCAACCTGGAACCCAAGGACCGCCTGACTCTGACGGGCCCGCTGGCAACCACCCCGTTCAACGCCAAACAGCTTGTATTGAAAACCAAACCCGCGGACCTGAAACCCAATACAGTGCTTTATATAGAAGACGGAACCAACGAACAGTTCCGAACCGTTAAATCCGTGGACGGCTACAACTTGTCCTTCGCCAGGAACCTGAGTACCCTGGACATTACCAGGGGCAAGGTTTCCCGCGCCCGTATTGAGAGCAATCTGACCTGGCTGGATGACGGCAGGGTCAAGGTGCCGGGCGACCTGACCTCGCTTCGGGGTCTGGCGGTTGCGGCCATGCACCGCGACGGTATCCGCGAGGGAACCATTACAGCCGCCGTGTATGTTCCCGTGTCCACCAGCGCTCGCGACAGCGGCGGCTATACCACGCTGACCATCACCGCGACAAACTCGCTACAAAACCTTTCAAGACTATACCTGCCCACCGCCACCCACGAATGGGAGGTAGACGCCTACCTGGAACTGGACCGCTTCAACAAACCGCCGCTCACCATTCAGACAAGCGCGCCCAAGAAATTATCGGCCGGTGATTTCGTGGTGCTGAAGACCGGCTCCGAGATGGCCTGGGGAAAGGTCCGTTCAGTCAGTATCGGCGACGACGATATCGCGGATATCACGGTCAACAGCTGGAACCAGGACAGCTTCGGCCCCTGGTACACTGTCCAAAGCACCGTGTTGGGCCACTATAAAACCAGGGTCCGTCCCTACGGCTGGGAAGACAACAGCACGCCTCTGACTTCGCCCGTTCCCATCTACAACGATCTTGTCAAACCCGGCATGCAGTTCATCCTGGAAGGACCCGGCACGCCCTTCCTGGTTACCGTCACCGACACCTCGGAGAAGTACGGTATGTACTTCTCACCCACCCCGGACAGTGATGCCGGCTACACCTACTACAACAGCCTGTTCCGGGGCAACCTGGTCAAAGCGGGCCACGGCAAGAGTAAACCCGAAAAGGTCCTGGGCAGCGGCGACGCCGCCACGGCCAACCAGTCTTTCCTCTTCGCCGAGAAAGACGTGTCATTCCAGTCGGACACCACTTTCTCAGCGGGCGTCAAGGCGGCCGTGAAACTACGCGTGGGTGACCGGACCTGGGTGCAGGTGGCCAACCTGCGTGATTCGGAAGCCGCGGACCCGCACTACAGCGTGGCCATGACCGAGGACGGCAGCCTGAAAATCAGCTTCGGCGACGGCGTCACCGGCAGGCGCCTGCCCACGGGCGTCAACAACATCCGCCTTGCCTACCGCGTGGGCAGCGGCCTGGCGGGCAACCTGGACGCGGGCTCCCTGATCAAACCCGTCAAACCTCACTGGCTGGTAGAAAAAGTGCGCCAACCCATGGACGCCTCCGGGGGCGGCGAAATGGAGCCCGTCGAAAATCTGAGGGAAAACGCGCCCTCCACCGTACTCACCCTGGATCGGGCGGTATCCCTCAACGACTTCGCCGCCTTACTGGAGGGGCGCAGCAATATCTGGCAAGCCCGCGCCTTCCAACTGCCCACACCGCGCGGCAGCGGGGAAACCATCGAGATCGTGGTGGTTCCCGCGGGCGGCGGCCTCATGGGCGAGTCCGAGACGGAACTTAAGGAATACGTCACCGCCCACGCGGTACCCGGGGTCAAAGTTCAATTGAAGGACTTCCGAACCACCCGCTTCACCCTGGATATCACCGCGGCCATACAAACCGATCAGTTCGATGCGGAGAAAACCACCGAAGCCGTCCGTACCGCCGTTCTGGACGCTTTCTCGTTGCAGAACCGCAAGCTTGGACAACCCGTCTACCTGAGCGAGGTCTACCACGTGGTAGAGGGCATAACCGGCGTGGAAAATTCTCACTGCATCCTGAACAACGACGCCTCGCTGGAGAAGATCACGCCCCCGGAAACCCACGTGGCCTGGCTGCACAGCGGCCTCCTGCTTGTCAGCCATAAGGAGTTTCAACTATGAAACCGGAACTGAAATCCATCATCGGCCGCCAGCTCTACTTCTCCCTGCTGCCGCAAATCTACCGCACGGAAGATAACGGCGATCTGGCCCGTTTCCTGGACAGCAGCGGCATGCTGCTGGACCTGGTGCGCAACACCCTGGCCCAGCGCCTGGCCGACAGTTTCCCGGACAATCCCTTCGAGGGCCGCGCCTGCCAGGACTGGATTCTGCCCTACCTGGCGCAACTGCTGGATGCCCGCCTGCTCAGCCCGCACCTGGAGGGCCGCCGCACCGAGGTGGCCGACGCCGTGGCCTGGCGTCAACGCAAGGGCACCCGCCCCTGCGTGGAGATGATTGCCGAGGGCGTGGGCCAGAAGGAGGTAGAGGTCCAGGAAGGCTGGCAACGCGTGATCACCACCCCGCAAATCGGCTTCCCCCTACTGCCGGAAAACGCTTTCGGGCAAACCGTGACGCACAACCCCGCCGACCCCATGGACATGGCCCGCCACCCCGGCCTACCGGCGGTCACGCCCGATTTCCGCCTACTTTCCCGCGCCGTGCTGAGCGACCCGGGTCATCCCCAACAGCGCGAACGCCGCGACGGGACCCTTTGGCGGCAACTCAACCCGCACGGCGCGCCCTGTTTTCCCGACAGTCACGAGGATGTTTCCCTACGCACGGTCGACTTCCGTACCCCCTCCTGGCGAGAGGGCCGTTACCACCCCAGGCGGGTTTTATTGTATGCCCCGCCCCCGGTCGGCTTCTTCCCGCCGGACATGACCCGCTTCACCTGGGGCAACCGCAACAACCACCCGGACCTTTTCGAGCGCATCGATGACACCGGCAAAATAACCCTCCACAACCCGTCGGGCGCGGCGGCCATGATCACCACGAAACCGCCCAACTTCACCGACGATGTCACCTACACCGTGCGCGGCATTCATGCCGGGGACACGCTCACCTTCAAGGCGGGCCGGGTGATTTTGGAGAATCTGGCCGCACGCCGGGTGGTCATCGACGTAACCCCGGGAACCGAACCGGTGATCGACGCTCGCAATTGCCTCTTCGACGAGTTGGAAGTCACGGCGGGCACCGCCCGGCTGGAGTACTGCACCATCCGCGTCAAAGCCCGCTTCCAAAGGGTCGAGGCCAGTGATTGCATCTTCCCCGAGGATGCAACCATAGCCGGCATTCCGGGGGAAATCGAGAGCTGCATCCGCTACTCGCGCATCCCCAAGAGTTTTCTGAAGCTGCACATCAGCATCCTACAGCCGAAGCTGAAAAACAACACGACCGAAACCCCCGTATTCCAAACCTATCGCTTCTGCAAGGACAACACCTGGCACGACGCTTCCATTTTCGGCGAACCGGGTTACGGCGTGCTGCATCCGGCGACGCCGGAGTCCGTCCGTCAGGGCGCCGAGGACCGCAATGAGATGGGCGCCTACCATCACGCCCATTACAATCTGGCCGACGAGGCCGTGTTGGATAAGCTGACCGATTTCCTGCCGGTGGGCCTGGAAGCCGTTATGATTCAAGACCCCCGGCTGCATGCCCAACCCCCGCAACTAATCTGACTTCATCGAGTTATATGGAGATGAACCATGAAAACGCAGATATCCAGGGATAATTTCCGGCCCGCCCAACGTTATTCGGGCGTCTACCAGCAACAGGGCCGCATGTTCACCGACTACGACTTCAACGAGTTGGTTACCCTGATCAAGAACCGGCTCGCCGAGTCGTTGACGGACGTCATCAAAAGCGGCGCGCCGCGAGATCGCGGCGCCGCCGTCACGCAGGCCGGGGCCGGTGATCCCATCCTGTTGAAGTCGGGTTGGCTTTATGCTGACGGCGTTCCCGCGCTGCTGGTGCCCAAGGACGTCGCACAGCCTTTTACGCTGGACAATCAGGCCGATTTCCCCGGCGCCCCGCTGCCCGCCCCCGGCATGCATTTTTATGCCGATGTCTGGGACCGCACGGTAACATCGCTGGAGGACAGCAAGCTGTTGGACCCGGGCCTCCACGGCGCCGACACCTGCTCGCGCACCCGCACCATGGCCCAGATCAAGCTCTGCCCCGCGAGTTTGAACCCCGAGAACACGGACGATATCCCGCAAATTGGCAATGCGCTTTTGGACCTTAAGCTGCCCCAGGGTGTTACCGTCAGGGACCCCTGCGATCCCTGTGCCGACAATTTGGACCTGGACAGCCGCGTGGGCAATTACCTGTTCCGCCTGGAAGTACACGATGTTGAAGGCAACGCCCGTAACCCGGATGCGGTCGTCCTGAAATGGTCGCGGGAGAACGGCGCCGAAACGCATGCTACCGGCCAGGAGCCCGATGCATTCAAAAGCGGGGCCTGGATCTATGAGTTCTACGATACCGAAAGCGAGACCCACCTGGGCTGTCACCTTGCTCCCGGCTTTACACCCACCCGGGGCAAGCTTTTCGCCGGTTATCCCGACCCTGCCGATGTTCCCGCTTTGGGCAAGGTCCGTCGTTGGGACGGTACCTGCACCCTCAGACGCAACGGCTCGAATTGGACATTGGCCGCTGATGACGGCGTCTTGACCCTGAGCCGCGACCGCGACAAGATTCTCACCACCGCGGGCAGCGCGGAAGCCTGGGGTAAGGTCACCCTGGGCGCCACTTTCGGCGTCAACCTGGAAACCGTGGTTCTGGACCTTACCCTGGCCACTCGTACCTTCCTGGCCGGTGATTACTGGCAAGTCGCCGTGCGCGAGGCCGTACACAAGGCGGGCGACACCCTGGCAACCGATTTGCCACCCATGGGCATTCGCCACCATTACCTGCGTCTGGGCACCACAAACGCGGCCGGGGACCTGATCCCTCATCGCGACGCACGGCGCCGTATACTCAACTTCCCGCCGTTGACCGACATGCACGCAATCGACATTGCCATCGACAATAACTGTCCCAAGCTATACGACGGCGCGGTCAACCTGCAGGAAGCCCTGGACAACCTCTGCGCCATCGAGGCGTCGGACATCGCCTTTACCGACAACTGCCCCAAACTATTCGACGGGGCCGACAATCTACAAACAGCCCTGGACAACCTCTGCGCGATCGAGGCCGGTGACATCGCCTTCACCGATAACTGCCCCAAGCTTTACAGCGGCGCCGAGGACTTGCAAACCGCCCTGGACAACCTCTGCGCCATTGACGCCGGTGATATCGGCTTCACACCCGACGAGGACTGCGAGCTTCTTAAAGACGCCGAAACCGTCAAGGAAGCATTGGACACTTTATGCAAACGGCCCGTGAGCGGCGGCGGTTGCCGCGTTACGATCGGCGAAGGCGGCGATTTCCCCGACCTGGAATCCTTTCTTCGCGACCAGGTCAACGACAAAGCCACGGACATCTGCGTCTGTCTTTTGCCCGGGGAACACGTGGTAACCGACTTGCGGCTGAACAGGCAGGCAGACAAATTACACATCAGCTTGGAAGGCTGCGGACCCGGTGTCGTGGTTCGCATCGAGAAACTGATTTATTTCAATAATATAGATGCGCTTCACTTGGAAGGCATTCGTTTTCTCTTTGAACCCAATGCGCGCATCCTACTCTATCTGACCGGCGATGTGCGCATCGAGGCCTGCCAATTCGACGGTGGCGGCATACTGCCCCAAATCATGATCTGGCAGTCCGCGCCCGCGCATATCACACAGTGCCGGTTCCAACCCGATCCAAGATCCACGCTGAACGTGGCGGCCAATATCACCGCCGAGACCAACATGATCGCCTTCTTCAACGACCGGTCCGAAGTCCCCCTGGAAACCCTGGCCAATCAGACCGCCGAGGCCCTTGTCGCCCAGTCTTTTGAGCAGCGAAGCCAGATCGTCGACAACATTGCGACAAATTTGAAAAGGTTCAAAATAACCAACCGCGAGAATTCGGCCTACACCGGATTGATGCGGGTAATCGGTAGGGATGTGGCGTCCCAGGAAGCCGTGGCTGCCGGATTGATCGATGTGGTCAACGCAACCTTCGCAAGTCGCCCGGCCTCCTCACTTATCCTTATGGGCCTTGGACAAGACATGTCGATGGTGGACAACCGCATTACAGGTACGGTTGCCCTTGAAAGTATCAATTCAAACCTCGCGAGCTTGAACCGCGACGAATTGAGCTCTTTCAACAACAATAACCGGGAAGGAAAGGTGACTTTCACTGCCGCAAACGGCAGGCTGTCCCTTCGCGGCAATCGCATTACCCAAATGGTCATGGGCAACACCCTTATCAACCAGGTGAGAGCCGTGCTGAACGGCGGCGCGATTAGCGCCAACATTTTCAAATCGGTCCACCTCACCGACAACGTCTTCGAGCTCGACAGCAACAGCATTCTGGCCCGGAATCACCACTTCAGCAACAATACGGTCCCGTTTATTGAAAATTTCAATACCGACCTGTTTCATGTGGTGGGCGAAACCGCGCTATACATGGGCAATCACTGTGATGAAATCAGCGATATCGCCATGATCATCAACGCCACCCGATCCCCTAAAACCAGATCCCGCGACGAAATGAACAACGTTCTTATTTTGGATGCTTAAGCTTCGAGGAAGCCGTTGAACCACTTTTTCATTCATACGCTTGAGGCTGTATGAAGGCCCGCGCTACCAAAAGAAAAAACAAAACCACGGCAAGACCTGCCGCTAGGGGTTCCGGCTCTTTTGCGCCTGCCCCGACCGGACGCAAGGCCATACGTCAGGCATTGGAAAGCGCCTCCATCCAAGCCAAACTGAAGGTGGGCCGACCGGACGACGCCTACGAACGGGAGGCGGACAGTGTGGCCGACGAGGTCATGCGTATGCCGGATCCAACCGCCCAAACAGCGGCCGGCGGCGCGGAGCCCCCACCCGCCGGAAATAAAAACCAGGGCCCCGACGGCGCTACCTTGAGGCGCAAACCGGTGACGGTTTCCCTGCGCAAGGGTTCGGCCCCGGTCCAACGCATGTGTGACGAATGCGAGCAAGAGGTTCAGCGCCCGGAGGATAAGACCGGAGCGGCCCCGAAGCAAAGCATGGACCCCGAACCCCTGGTCAACCGGGTGAAGAGCGGCGGCAGTCCTCTTGCCGGCGACCTTCGGGCGTTCTTCGAACCGAGGTTCGATCGCGACTTTTCCCAGGTTCGCATTCACACCGGCAGCCACGCGGAAACGGCGACGGAAGCGGTCAGTGCCCGCGCCTTTACCCTGGGCAACAACATTGTTTTCGGTCGGGGTCAATACAACCCGCATACCGACACGGGCAAACGCCTTCTGGCGCACGAGCTGACCCATACCATTCAGCAAGGAGACAGTCACCGGGTTCAAGGGGATTGGCTGCAACGACAGTGCTCTAACGACGGTGTGGCCACCAATTGCCACAACTGGACCATTCCCTTGCCGCCGTGGATCGCCGGCAGCATTGCCCACGGACAGATTTCGGCCCTGTTGGGCATTCTCCCACAGGCGATTCCCCGAGCTACCAAGCTGTTGATGGGCATGCCCAACCCGCCGGCTATCACGCCCTACGGCTTCCCCGACCTGTGGCGCACGGTGCCGGGCTTTGCTGAAATTGCCGAAATCAAATCGAGCTATACAGGATGCGAGGTTGCGGAAGACGAGGCCGCCCATTATGTCCGGCGGCACGATGAATGGGCAACCCGGGCGCCCCATACCGATCAACCGGATCTCAACTACGCCGCCACCTGCGGCGGTGTTTTCCCAGGAGCGCTTATGAATCTGACAGGGCGCACCGGTACAGATCTCAATCTGGGGATCTTCTGGGGCGACCCGGGGAAACAACTGCATGTACAGGCCAATGCCATGGGCGGCATGATTTACTGGTGCACGGGTGCGGGCATCACCGGCAGCCCGCTCTGGTACCCGGCGTTCCGGCAATTGGCCCGGGACCTGAGAGATTTCCTGAATCAATTGAGACAAACTTTTCAGGAAATTTTGGACGGTATTATCGAGGCCGGAGAAACAGTCGCGGCCGCGGTGCTCAGTTTTATTATGGGCATCGTGGAATGGGGCCGGGAGCACAGTGTGGCTCTGGCCGTTGCCGCCCTATGCATCGTGATGTTGGTTTGCGTGATTGCGGCCGGTCTTTCCCTGTTAGCAGAGGCGCCGTCCGGCGGCACGTCCACCGCTCCGCTGGCTCTTTCGGTCGGTACCCTGTTGGCCACAGGTGCAGCCATCCTGCTTCTCTTGGGCTTCGATGTGCCCGAACTGGAACCCACCGGTGTGGAAGTTGCCCGTTCCCTGGCCCCCGCGGAAGCCGATCGTTCCGTGACCGGCGCCGACTATGAACGCGAAACGGGGAATGGCATCAACTATCCCAACACCCCGAACGCCGCGAGCGCGGAAATTGCCACACCGCCCGGTCCCAGACTGCTGGCGGCTCTGGCTCCACTTAGCGATGTTTCCGGCCTGCAACGGGCCGCCGTTTCTCTGTTTACCTCGGACGAGGCGGCCCGGGGCCGGGCGCTGGGTTTGATGAACCAAACTACCGACGTCCTGGCCGCCAACGGTCAGGCCGAGACCGCGGAAATGATAAGAGGCTATATGACCCGAACGGGCCTGGCTTGAGACGGGCCCGATATCACTCGGGCTGAACGACCTAAAGAACGGATGAGAAGACCGATGAGGTGGTGATCACCCAATTAATGAGGGGGTTGGCTATGAAAACCCTAATTCAAACGAAAGGCAAAAAGACCAAAACCGTCAACAGCCAACCGGTTTCCATCGCACCCATACCGGCCGGCCGGGCGGCTATAAGGAACGTAATCGGTAACGACTTGATCCAAACCGACCTCAAGGTAGGTGCGCCGGACGACGCCTTCGAACGCGAGGCCGATCATACAGCCGAGCAGGTCATGCGCATGCCGGACACGGCTCAACCGCCGCCCATATCCGGGGGACAGCCCGGGATTCAAAGGGTATGCGACGAATGTGAAGACGAACTTCAGAGGAAATCGGACGAAGAAGAGGAAGAGGAAATCGTACAAACCAGGACAGAGTCCGGGACAACTCCGAAGATCGACCCGGGCACAGAAAGCGCTATTCATGCCCAACGTTCCGGCGGCAGGCCCCTGGATGCCACAACGAGAGCCTTCTTTGAACCGCGCTTCGGCTACGATTTCTCCAACGTCCGCATTCACAGCGGTGAACAAGCCGCGAGTACGGCCGAATCCCTCAACGCCCGCGCTTATACACTGGGCAGGGATATCGTCTTCGGCCGGAACAACTATGCGCCTCAAACGGAAGACGGCAAACGCCTGTTGGCCCATGAACTGACCCATGTGGTGCAACAGGGCAAAGCCTCGTCCCATCCCGGCCGATCGAGCGTCCCCGGTGAAGCGCCGAACCGTAGCCCCGAAATGGTGCAAATGGATCGGTACACCCCGGAGGAGCGCCGTGCGATGGTCGAGGGCCGGGTCACACCCACGGCGGATGACAACGCCCTGGCCACCCGTCTCGGATTTCAACCGGGTGATATCGTATTCAGGCTGGGCAGCACCGCTCTTGCCGGGATGATCAATAATCCGGTTACCCACGGCGGTATTTACCTTGGCAATGGACTGATCCACGATATGGTCGGTTTTGGCAACCGTACCGTAAGGGCGACCCTTTTCTACGAGGAAGCCGCTGATGCATCGGTGGTGAGGATCATCCGTTTCATTGGTCCCGAGCACCAGTTGATTATCAGCCGTCTCCTTGAAAATATCCAGGCCAGGGACTTCAACCTCCCTACAGACCCCATACCATGGAACTTATTCAGTACGGCTACTGACTATCGCACGGCCACCTGCCTGGAGTACTCCCACGCGCAATTCCTATACGCGATCCAGGAATTGAGCGGGGAAGCGTCGGTTCCTCAAGCAACCCGAACGCAATTGGCGCAAACCTACTTTGCCTCGGGCGGATCAACGCCTGATCCCCTGATCTCCCCGCAAAGTATATCCCAATCTGTTGGGTATACCATTAGCGGCGAACCCGGATCGCGGGCAGCGGCGGCCGGAGCGATCTTGTCTTTGAGCATCCCGGTATGGGGCGCGGACTCCATGGGCGAGGACATTGATCCTACGGTCTTCCAAAACAGGCCCGAGGTTACTCAGGAGCGCAGGGAGAATCGATACTGGTGGGGACGCCACGTTACCTTGACCCAAACCCTGGATACTTTCACCTACCGTTCTTTTGCCGATGCGACCCAATTCTTCCAAAGCATCAATCCCGGCACCCCATAACGATACACAAACCCGTTGCCTTTTGTTAACCTTGCTTCAAGGAATTCCCGACGGGCGGTGAAATCAATGAAAACCTTTGCACGCAAATCACGAAAAAAAACGCGGACCTTCACCACGGCAACCTCCTTCGGTGCGGCGCCCATGGGACGCGTGGTAATCAGGCAGATCCTGGAAGGCAACCGCCTGCAACCCAAGCTGAAGGTGGGCGCCCCCAATGACGCCCATGAGCAGGAAGCAGACCGCGTGGCTGACCAGATCATGCGCATGCCCGATAAGGGGACCCCGCAAATCGGTCAGGGCCCGGAAGGCGTGCAACGGGTTTGCGCGGAATGCGAGGATGAACTCCAACGACAGCCCGTGCCGGAAGACGAGAATGAACTGCAACGGCAGCCCGCGGAAGAGGACGAGGACGAACTGCAACGACAGCCGGAGGAAGAGGAGGAAGAATCGCTTCAGGCCAGGGCTGTTGCCGGGGAAACGCCGGCTGTCACCGACAACACGGCCTCCGAGATTCGAAGCCTGAGAGGACAGGGCCGGCCCATGGACCATACGACGAGGGCCTTTTTCGAACCCCGCTTCGGTCGCGATTTCTCAAACGTTCGCATCCACACCGGACCCCAAGCGGCCGAGACCGCGGGCGCTGTCAAGGCCCGGGCCTTTACCTTGGGTCGCGATATTGTCTTCGGCGCCAATCAGTACAGCCCCCAAACCCAGCGGGGTAAACATCTCCTGGCTCACGAGTTAACCCACGTGGTGCAACAGAGCCGAGCCTCGGTCGCGGCTTCTTCCGGCAATATCCAACGCAAGGTGACCGTGGTCGACCCCAAAAAGAAAATCAAGAAACCCGGCGGTAAGGGCCTCGACCAGACCAACGGGAAAACCGTTTTGGATTACCTTACCAAGCTTTGCGGCGAGGGTAAGGTCAAAGTGACCGGCGCCGGCCAGGTCACCGTGGACAAGAAATTCTGTTCACCGACCTTTGCGCCTTTTCCTTTCGGCCCCGGAATCATGCTGCCGCCGCCTGCCGTCTTCTCCAAAACGCCCACGGGTTGCACCTGCCTTTGCGACATGGCGGCCTCCAAGCATTCGTGGCGTATTAAAGTGGACGATGTGAGTTGGCCCCATACCGACTTCGATGACGACGATAAGGCCAACGGCCGCAAGCCGGGCGGTACGGGCGGCCAGGTGACGGCGCCGTCGCCCAACACGGAAAAGTTCTGGGGCGCGGCGACCAAATCGGGCAAGACCCTGAACATTGCTCCCTGGTTGGTGCTGGGTCACGAGCTTTGCGGCCACGGCTGGCTGGGTAATTTCGGAAAGCACGGTCCCGACCATGCCAAACCCAGAGGCAAGGGCGGCCACCAGCTCACCGTTGGACGCGAGAACCAATTGCGGAAAGAACACGGCATCGAGTTGCGCGGCACCTACAAGCAACCCTATTGCGGCGAGTCCTTCTGGCGTTCCAAGAAGAAGCCCAAGAAGATCAACTGGTCCAGCTTCCTCAAAGCCTGCAAACAATTCAGGAAGGCGTACAACAAGAAGCACGGCACAAAATACAAACTCAAGGACACGATTCCCTGAGTCCTGAAAACGCCGGGTATCCATAATGGAGTGCGGGCAAAAGCGCCGGGAGCAACTGTTAGCCCCCATTGCCCCACCTATTATTTATCGCCCTAAATACCGGAATACCTACACCATTCTTGTTTTTCAGGTCTCGCGAGAATAGATTCTCCAATATGGAGCCATTGCCGGAGATTAGTATCAATCATTTCAAACCCGATAACCCCGTATAGATAAAGATAAGGCGGAGAAGCCATGAAAACTTTTGCACGAAAATCGCGAAAAAATGCCCTACCTTCCACTCCGGCCCTGCCGTTCAGTTCCAATCCAGCCGGGCGTCCGGCAATCAGGCAAACCCTGAACGGCTCTCGCCTCCAACCCAAGCTGAAGGTAGGCGCACCCAACGACGCGCACGAGCAACAGGCCGACCGGGTGGCCGATCAGGTGATGCGCATGTCCGATGAAGCCGCTCCGAATATCGGCGGGAGTTCCGAAGGGGTGCAGCGGGTCTGTGACGAGTGTCAGGATGAGTTGCAGCGTCGGCCCATGGGTGACGAACCGATTCAGCGGCAAACCGATAACGAAGAAGAAGAAATACTGCAAACCAAGCCGATTGGCTCGGGCGACATCATCCAACGGGAAGCAGTGGAAATAAGCGATGAGCTGGAGGACAATGAGGTCGGCGACTCCGCTGAAATCTCGCGCAAGGAACGGGGGGCCGATAGCAACAGCATTGCCGCGCCTGACGCCACCCAGTTAAGCGCGGCCTCCGGCGAGGGCAAACCCCTGCCCACCGGAATCAGAAACCGGTTGGAGCCGTTTTACGGCCGCTCCTTTGCCGATGTACGCGTGCACGAGGGCAGCCGCAGCACCGCCCTGAACCAACAACTGAACGCCCGGGCATTTACCTACCGGAACCAAATCTTTTTCGGCGCCGGCGAGTACAACCCCGCCGGCGGGCGCGGCAAACACCTTCTGGCCCACGAACTAACCCATGTGGTGCAACAGGGGTACGCTCCCCGGAGCACCCCCGGCCTACAACGAAAACCGGCGACGGAGGTAGAAGGGGCCGTGGCCCCGGCCGGCATCATGCGGCAGCCAAAGAATTGCACCACCGCAACCAGACCCATCGATAAGAGCAAAGATATTAAAAAATACAACTGCACGGGTCTGGCCTTTCGGGATTATAAATTCCATTCGCCGGACCCCAAACTGTCCAAATTGGTAGGACCCACCTATGGGGTTCAATCCTGCGGCAGTAATATCCTACCCGATGCAATCAAGCTGCGTCACTGGACCTACACCTTCCAAAATATTTATGAGACTTCCGGCGGTACCGTGGTCCACAGAGATCCGGCCCATGCGGATTACCACATCGTGGGCGGCAGGGCCGATTGCGCCAATGGGTCCGAGCTGGCCAATGTCTACTCGAAGAATGGCGGCGGCCCCATTTCCGGCCCGGACATGGCGGCCAAACACGAATTGCCGGGACGCCAATTCCGCCGTTGGGTCACGGCGAGAACATCTTCCGGCGGAACCGTTAGTCTGAAACTGATTACCACTCGGACCGGGGTGAAGACTACCTGCTATGCCGCGGAGCAATCGGACCTGGCCCCCTGATTTGGGGCGATGCCCCGGATATCCAGCCGTGCCTGTTCCCCAACAAGGACAACCCGGTTCGCTTTATCCCCAAAAGACCGGGGCAAATCGAAGCTTATTCCTATCACCTCCACCAAATCAACATATGTCACGATTATGGAACAAGCCTTCTATGACTTGATTCGCCTGCCGGAAAATACACATCCTCTCTTGGTTCTTTTGGACCTGGCCTACCCATGCTCGCCCGGAGCTGAAAAAAATGAAAAAAGGGCTTGCAAGGACACGCAGTATCTCAAGTGCATGGATGTCGGGGTGCTCAAAGGAGCCGACTAGCCGGCATATTTGTGAATAGGTTTCATCCATAGTGCCCGGTTCACCGATTCTAAAGGCCGGAAGTCTACCCCGACTTATCGGCGCCTTCTTCCTTTTGCGTGAAAAACAATTGTTCCTCAGTTGTTTTTCAACATTTTTGGTCGAAAATATAAACTTAGACCGGGACCAGGCATGTTCCACCCGAGTGGCAATAGTCTGTTCCGCGGAACGAGAAGTGTTTTTCCAGGGTCGCAAGGGCCCAACGAGAAGTGTTTTTCCAGGGGCGCAAGAGCCCAGGGTAAGGCATGACTGTCCTGCGCCCCCTGGAAAAGCATGTGTTGAACTAATCCCGCCGGAATATTAGCTCACGGAATTTGCTTGACTGGATCACCAGGAGAATTGGGAAAATGACGAATCGTACCTCTTCCAACCGGCCATCTTCCCAGAAAAATAAGCACCCTTGCTGATCTCTAGCAATCTTACTGGTTCGAAAAAATCGTTGATGCTCCTTATCATAAGAATTGACCGGCCCGACCGTCCTACCCGCCGGAATCCATAGAACCTGCCGGGATACCATGGTTACATTGATTTTGAGAAATATCGCCTTATTTGGTTGTATCATCTGGAGTTGGGCTGAAAATCACCACTTTTTTGTCCAAAAGGGCCCTTAAGCCGACGTCGAGGGGTCTTTTGCCAGAGAACGGGACCGGCTGACATTCGTCATGGCGGTTCCGTTCCCGGGAATAGGACCGTGTTCGGGGTCGAAGACCAGTTCCGTTCCCGGGATTGGTTATACCTGAACGACGCGGAGTCGGTTCCAATCCCGGAAAAGTGCCCAACGAAACATCAACTCGGGTTGTTTTTCGCGAAAATGTGTTTGGCGTACTCGGCCTGGGAGGCTCCGAGCCGGGCATGAAGTTGTGAAATTAACGGCGCACGGCGCCGATATCGGGGAATGATACAGCTTCGTCAGTTCTTATCGTCCTGTTCTCGAGCCGAAAACTCCTTTTTTATGCATAAAAGGCCCGATTCCCGGCGATCATGTTGTGTTTTTCTTTTTGACAATACCACTGCCCGAGAACGGCGCCCCGTTTCATTTCCAACCCGATCCTGTCGCCGGGAATGTAACCGACCTTCGGACAGCCGAATGGTTTCGCCGTCTGGTAGAATAAGCCGTGCAGCACGGCGACTGTCTCAAAGCGAGGAATTGTATGTTTCGGTGGATCATTCTCATGGCTATGGCCTTTTGTCTTTCGGGATGCCGGTCCCATGTGCTCACGGATAAGACTGAATTGAGCCGCGATCATACCTACATCAGTTTCCAGAAATTGAAAAAACCCTATGTTCGTAAAGGCGAAGTCGGCGGCGAGCAGATCAGCTTCATCAAAATCATTGCCTTCGCCGGCGATCGCTTCGATGTGGCGGTCACCTCGACCGGCGGGCGTTTGGATCTCTATGTCGAGGGTGAAGGCGTCCGCGTGGAAGATTCGGACGAACAGGATGTCAAGAAAAGAGTAACCGTGGCCGAGGATCGCTTGGAGACGTTTGTAGAAATCTCGCTGACGGCCCACCCTGCCGCGAATTACACCCTGACGGTCACGCCGTTGTAAAAGACCGGAGAAGCAGTTCGGTTTATTTAGCGATTAGATGTTGCGCCAACTGCAACAGGCGGCGCAGCCAACACATCCCAAACCCGTTCCAAATCAAAGCCTCCGAGGTTTTCGGTCGACTATATTTATAGCATGCTCAGCGAGAAGTCGATCATTTGGTAGATGATCCGGCCGTCTACCGTAAGGAAGCCGTCGGCCCACAGGGTTCGACCGGCGTCGTCCACGCGTTTGATAACGGCTTGCACCGTAACCATGTCGTCCGTGGGGATGACCTGGCCTCGGTAGACCCATTCGTGCTTTTCACCCGGGACCAATGCCTGGAAGCGGCTTTTCGCGTTGCCGTTCCAGCGTTTGTAGGCGGCTACCTTCAGCAATTGCAGGAAGCTTTCCAGGCCCAGCGAGCCCGGGATGACCGGATCCTGGTAGAAATGCGCCTTGAAGAACCAGGCTTCCGGCCGTACCTTATTGGTTCCCTCGATGAAACCCAGGTCCGCAGGGCCTCCATCGGGGATGTAGCGGGTAATCGTGTCGATCATACGCAGATTGGCGTCCGGGAAGGGCGCCTCGGTAGGATAAGCAAAACTCTCCGCTCGCGTCGATTCCGTTGCGTCCGGAACGTACAGCACCGCTTCGCGCAGGCCGATCTGGTTGGCCAGGGCCGCTTTACTGAAGAAGCCGAAGTAGGTGTCGCCCTCGTAAACGACGCCTTTGTTGTCGCTGACACGCATATCGTAGTTCTGGATGACCATCCCGCCGCTGCTGCTGACATTGGTGGTCTTCACTTCCATGCGCAGTGTGCCCGACGCATCGGTGAGCGCTCGGTGTTGGATCGCATTGCCGCCCAGGTTGCGGAATTTGAGGTCCGTTTCCGAGGTCAGGGCGCTGCCCATATAGGCCGCAAAGAAACCGCAGGGTTGCAATGCAATTTCCAGCAGCACCACGAACGGCATACTCTCCTGGCGGTTCGCATCGAAATACCATTCCCCGCTTGGGATATCGTATTCCGCCGTGACCGTTCCGCCCGCTTTCATCAGCCAGGGCTCGTGGTTTACCTCGGTGACCCGATCGACGAACATGAACGGAGGTCCGGGCAGTCGGGCCAGAATGCGTCCGCTGTCGAAGATCTTGTATCGATCGCCGAAGCATTCGGAGGGGTTGCCGATCGCATAAGCCAGAATCTGTTCGCGAGTGAACCATTCGGTTCGCGGCGACAGGGTAGGGGAGGGGACCGGTGCGGCGTTCGACCAGATCCGGTTTAACCGTTCCCTTGTCAGTCCTTGCAAGCGGATAGACATGCCCTCGATTTCGACGATGGGTTTTTTGTCCGCGTACATCATGGCATCCACCACGGCGTAGGGTTCCGGTGCGTAACCCAGTTCCTTGATGGTTACCTCATAGGTTGCAGTCTCAGTAGTTTCCAAAACCTGGCCGCGACATTTCAGGCGTCCGCCCTGACCGATTACCGGATGGCAGACCACCTCGTCCGCTTCGCCCACCCAGCCCATGCGCAGCAGGTAGATGCGCAACGTGTGCAAGCAACATTCATACATTAAGGTGCCCGGCATGACGCGGTCGTCGGTGAAGTGACAAACGATAAACCAGTCTTGCGGATGGATATCCGCCTCGGCGCGAATGAAGCCCAGGCCGAAGCGACCGCCGCCCGGTTCCAGGTGCGTGACCCGGTCCACCAGGCTCATGGCGCCGCCAGGGATGCCCAGCGGGTTTTTCAGGGGCAAATTCGCGAACAACTCCCCGAAGCAGCCTGCCAAATCGCCCTGCCGCAGTCGGTCGATTTGCGCCTCGCTATATGATTCCACGCTCATGGGTACGAAAGTCCGCCAGTCCTCCGGGCGTTTGCCCGGCATGGGTCGTTTCTGCAATTCGGTTTGCACGATACCCTTGCCGGCTGCCAGTTCTTCCTCGCTGAAGAAGCCGGCACAGCCGTCGCGCATGGTCAGCAGCGGTTCACCGTTCACCGAACCTTCAAAGCTGAAGCGGAACAGCCAGGTAGCGCCCTGGCGGAAGAAGCGTTCGATCTTGATATCGTAGTGAATGGTCTCGCCGGCGCCCGGCAAGTCGCGGTGAAAGGTCACCACGGCGTCAAGCAGTCGGTAGACGGCTTTACCTCTGGTTTCGAAGTCGATGCCCAGGTACCCGGCGAGAAACAAATCGGCCTGGCCGGCTTCCACGGCGATGCAGGTGGGAATACGACCGCAGTCCAGATACCAGGCGCCCGGCAGCACGTCGTGTTCGGTGATGACGTAACCCGATTGCATGCGTTCGCCGCCCACGTCCATAATGCGGTCTACCAGCATCAGCGGCTCGTCCGGCAGGCGCACGCGGGTGGGGTGGGCATCGATGGGAGCGAATTCGGGGCCCAGTACATCGCCGATGCGGCCGACAGCGAAGGTCAGACAGGCATCGCGGTCCATAAAAGGCTTGGGTCCGTTGTAGATCGGGCGTTGGACGGGCGGCTTGGGTTTGGCGCCGCCGGTTGTCGGAATGACAGGTGTCGGCGTTTCAGCTTGGGCGATCTGCTCCGGCGGCGTGCCGTTCATCACGTCCATTTGCCAGGCGAGGGTTTCGTTCATGGCGGCGGCCGAGTTTTGCGAGAAGCGGAGGAATGCCTCATGGGCTTTGGTCCCGGCGCTTAGGGCGGCTGTCATGCTTGGGACCAGATCTTCCCCGGCGCCGATTATCGCGGGTTGCGGAACGGCCGGCGCGGCTGCCGGTTTCGGAGCGGCTGTGATCGGAGCCGGGCGGGGAGCGGGCTTCGGAGATACGGTCGGTTCGGCCTGTTTTGGCGCAGGTGGTTTTGGCGGTTGGAAGGGTTTCCCGCCCACGGGGACGCGAAGCGCGCGTTCCGGGTCCTTGGATAGCTCCGGCAGCGGAGCAAGCGGGTAATTCGGGCCGACCGGGATGCGCTCGGCCAGGAACCTGCCGACCAGGCGCAACATGCCGGTAACGCCGTCGGTACCCTGGTAACAGACCGCTTGAGCCAGATGACGCTTGTCTTTGAGGATGCGTTTGATCATGCGGGTGCAACTGTTGCCGGGCCCCATCTCCACAAAGACGTTGAAGCCGTCCGCGTGGGCGGCCTCGATGGTTTTGGGCCAGTCCAGACCGTGGCGCGCATTGGCGGCGATACTGTCGGCGATGCTGTCGGCGGTGACCTCGTAGGACTTGCCCCAGTTGCCGCTGTAGAAGCGAATTCCCTTGGGCGCATTGGTTTCAAAGAGGTGGTGTGCCCGGTAGCGCTCGGCCGCGGGTTCCAGTACCTCGCAGTGGACCGCGGTGACGCCGTCCAGTTTCACATAACCGCAACGCAGTTTGCGGACCAGGGCTTGCACAACGGGCGGGTCGCCGCCGATGACGCATTCCCTGTGGGTGTTCACGATCAGCAGGTAGACGCGCTGCATGTTCTCCATGGCCTTGCGAACTACTTCGGCCGTACGGTTGACCACGCCCAATTCCCAGGCGACCGGTTCGTCGTCGGCCAATCCCCAGGTTTCGCGAACCGCCGTCAACTCACCGCCGTAGACGCGGGTGAATAGATCGCCGTCGCGGCTGCGTAAGTGCATGCTGTCCCGGTCTTTCCAGGCATCCAACGCGAACATGGCCACGCTTTCACCCAGGCTGTAACCGATTGCGCCCGAGGGTTGAATGCCCATGCCGCGCACGATATCGCTACAGGCGATGCCCAGGGCCACCTGGCCGGATAACAGCTTGCGGTGGTCGTCTATTGAGGACACCGGTTGATTGTTCCAAAAAGCGTCCGGCGACAGTTGTTCGGCGAAGTAGCCGGTTTTGGCGTCCATGGCTTCGAAGACGTGAGGCCAGGCCAGGGAAAGGTCCCGACCCATGTTGGTGAAATGGTTGCCGGAGCCGGGGAAAACGAAGGCGATGCGGGCCTCTTCGCCGAAAGGCGTATTGCTGTAGAAGGCTCGTTCTCCGGCGCATAACTTGCCGAATGCTTCGTGTGCCGTCGGGTCTTGGGGCGAAGTGGTCAGCGCCTCGCGGGCGGTGCGCAGGTTAGCGCCCAACTCCTCGGAATCCTCGGCGATCAGGGCCAGGGTTCGGGGCTTATCCGTTGGGGCGCGCCAGGCCTGATGCGCCAGGATGCTCAGGTCGGTTTGGGCCCGAAGGGCGCTTTCCAGGACAGCGATACCCGCGTTCAACTCTTGGGCATCGTTCCCTTCTACATAGAATAGATGCGTGGTCGGGGGAAGCAGGGGCGCTTCGCGGACGTTTTCCTGTTCGCTGCCTTCCAGTACCAGGTGGGCGGCCTGGCCTTTTATACCACGCGCGGAGACTGCCGCAACACGCGGGCCGTAGGCGCGGTTATTCAACCACGCGTGCGTCTCGGCACCCTTGGGGATGACTCGGTCGTGTAGGGCAAGGCAGGCCGCAACCACGGCGTTGAAGGCTGAGGCCGCGCCTGTATGGCCCACTGATTCAGCGACTTGACCGGTTGCGGGCTTGTTGTCACGAAACAGGGCGGGCGGGCGGTCCATGCCGTCTAATTGCAGGTAGGCGGTGCGGTTGACGGAGATGTCCGCTTCGGCAAAAGCCAGGTTGGTCGCCTCGTCTGCCGTTGCCGCTCGGCCCATGCCGCGAATGATGCCGTAGATGCGGCGACCCTTGGCCAAAGCGTCGTCCAAACGTTCCAATACCACGGCTGCTGCGCCGTCTCCGCTGACGCGTCCTCCTCTTTGAGGACGTAGACGCCGGGCCGCGTGTGCCGTGCGTACATCGGCGGCAAGGTCGACCGCACCGGCAACGGCCAGGTTCAGTTCACCCCGCTGGAGGGCGCGGACGGCGGTTTCCAGGGCGTGGATGCCGCTGAGATCCTCGCTGCTGACGGTGAAGCTGGGGCCGCCGAAGCGTAGTTCGCGTGCGACACGGCTGGCCACAATACCACCCAGCGCACCGATGGTTCGGTTGGCGTTGAGAGCCGGACCCAGGGCCTCGCGCAAGTGTTGCACCCAGTCAGACAGTTGCTGTTCGTCCAGGCCCAGGTTCCATTCCCGGTTCCAGCGAAGCGCTTGTTCTTCAAGCACCCAGCGCATTTGGAAGTTGGTCGTGTTCATGTCCAGGGCGATGCCCGCGATGATGCCGGCATCGTTACGCAACGTGTTTTCCAAGCCCGCATCTTGAAGCGCGCCGGCAGCGGCTTGCAGCATGAGTAACTGTTGAGGCAACATTTCGGTTATTTCTTTGGGCGGGATGCGGTAGCGGCCGAAGGGAATCGCGATTTCTTCGATGCCGTGGCTCTTCAAGCGACCGAAACCCTCGTGGTTGTACCAGCGGCTGTCTTCCATGCCCCAACCGGCGTTTTGTTCGCTCGGCTTTTGCTTGTCCACACCGTAAAGCAGGCGGCGCAGGGCTTCCTTGCCTCGCCATGGGCCGAAGTGAGTGTCCAGGCCGATGATTGCCACCGCCGGCGCGGGTCGCGTTTCCTCGGGCGTAGTGATCGGAGCGTCACGCCATTCCTCGATAAGTACATGGGCGTCGATGCCGCCGAAACCGAATGCGCTGACCGCCGCACGTCTCGGCTTGTCGGTCTTCGGCCATGGTTCCGCCTGGCTGAGTACGCGGAAGGGGCTTTCGTCCAGATTCATCTTGGGGGGCGGTTCCTGGAAACCTGCGGTGGGCGGCAGGGTTTGTTCCCGCATGGCAAGCAGGACCTTGATCAGCGCGGCGGATCCGGCAGCGGTCAGCAGGTGACCCACATTCGATTTGACCGAACCGATGACCGCGCTACCGTCGCTTTCGCCTTCCCACAGGCTTTGCAAGCTGTCGAATTCTATCTGGTCGCCCAACAACGTGCCGGTGGCATGGCACTCGATCAACTGCACATCGGAGGGCGACCAGCCGGCGCGTCGGTAGGCGGCACGCATGGCGCGCAGTTGGCCCTCGCTGCTGGGCGCCAGCAAGCTGCCGTCGGTGTCGTTGGCCAGACCGTAACCTGTCAATACGCCGTAGATATGGTCGCCGTGGGCTACGGCGTCTTCCAAGCGTTTAAGCACCACCATGCCCGCGCCTTCGCCCACCACCAGGCCGTCGGCATTCTTGTCGAAAGGCAGGGGTTGTCCGTTCGCGCTGAGAGCGCCCAGTTGGGCGAAGCCCATTTGCGTGTACAGGCAATCCGGTCGGGACAGTCCGCCGGTGATCATGGCGTCGGCGCGCCCGGCGATTAGTTCTTCGGCGGCAAGCGCCAAAGCGTAGAGACTGCTGGCGCAAGCGGCATCGAGGGTAAAGCTGCCGCCGCCTAAATCCAGGGCCTTGGCAATCAGTATTCCCGGCAGGCCTGCCGCGTAGATATTGCGACTGTCCTCTGACAATTCCTCGTCGTGCACGGCGTTGCCGCCGGCGACCAGTTCGGTGAACGTGCGGCCCAGCCAGGCGCGGGTAAGTTCCGAGGCTTTCTCCGTGGGCAGGACGATATTGCCGATGATGACGCCGGTTCGCCCATGATCTACTTGAGTCATGCGGGCATCGCGGTAGGCTGCCTGTGCGGCAGTCAGACCGGTTATGAATACCGGGTCCAGGCCTTCCAATTCCGCGACACTGATCTTCAGGTCCGATGTGTCCAACCGAACGTCGTCGACGAAACAGCCTCGTTTGCTGTAAACCTTGTCATCCTTGGGTTTTTGCGGGTCAAAGACTTTGTCCGGGTCAACCGGCCAACGATCTTCGGGAACCTCACGCGCAACGCTGATTCCGTTTTTGACATGATCCCAAAACTGGTTCAGGTCCTGGGAGGAGGGGAATACGGCGCCGATACCAACAATGGCGACTTGGGGGGGACAAGCTTCAAGCTTCAAGCTTCAGGCCTCATGTAGTTTGTTTTTTTGTTCCGCGTTGTTTCCTGTGCTTTCCCACCGTGCTTTTTGGGGCGAGTTGGTGGGAAATGCGCGCCGGCAGCGTGCGCGCCCAGGGGGGTTACCGAGCACATGGTGGACATAGAGAGCGGGTTCTCCGAGGTGTGGTGCTTCTATCACAGACGGAAAGGCGAGGAATTGATGATTCTTCGTGCCGATCTCTATGTCCACCGTGTGCTCCGTAATTGCCGTTCACGGCGTCCATTAGGAATGTAGCGCGTTTGCCGGCAGGCGGTTTTGTTTAAAACCCTCGGCCAGGTTTGCATCCATGATGCATTCGTAATCGGTCAGGCGCGCCAGCAGATTGCCGTTTCGATCCTGGAACTCCATGTCCGCGCGCACCGTGTTGCCGGTTTCCCCGGTAATCTGAGCCGTGACGCGGCAACCCTCCGGCGGGAAGGCCCGAAACTGACGGTAACAACCGGCCGACATGGGCAGCGAAGCCTTGTCGCGATGCTCGCGGCACCACAGGATCATCATCTGGAAGGCGCAGTCCAGGGCCATGGGCTCACCCAACCAGTTTCCGCGCAGGGGATTTTTGACCCACTCCGCGGGGGCCGGGGCCGGTTTGACCTCGGCGGTGACGCCCTGTTCGCTCAGGCCGTCCAGGTTGGTGATGCCCTGGAGTTGCGGACCGTGGAACAGCAATTCATACGCGCGATCTCGACTCATGCCGTAACCGCCGGGTCTGTGAAGGCGCGTCTCGTCGGCGGGAAGCGGCATATCGGTCAGCATGATCTCGGCGCGTGCATGATCTCGGCCGTTGATGCGCAGGGCGGCGGTTGCCGTGAAACCCGCGTCGGTGTTGCGGAACTCACCCGAGAACAGGTTCAATGCGACAGGGCTGCCCTCGTAGACGATGCCCTTGAAGACGCGCAGGTCGTTGAAGCCGCCGAAGCGAAAGCCCGGGTTGGTGACCAGCGCCGCATGGGCCAGCCATTCCACCATCACGGCCATGGGCGCCACCGTTTTGCCGCGCATCACGTGATCGCGCAGGAAGGGGAACTCGTCAAGCGACAGGGTCAGGTCGAAGGCGGGCAGGAGTTCCATGGCCGGTTCGGCCGGTTTTTCTTCAACGGGTTGCGGTATGTCCGATTCGCCGAGGATAACCACCTCGCGGGGGCCGGCGGGAGTGGAGAGTTCCTCCACCAGGTAATCGGCGCCCTTGCGGAGCGGGATCAGGCCCACGCCTTCGCTTTGAAAGACTTTTTCCAGTTCGGGGGTGACCATGCCGCCCTTCCAGGGGCCCCAGTTGACGGAGACAACGCGGCAGCCGGGTTTGGTTCCGGCCAACTGCTGCGCGGTTTTGTTCAGAACCTCATTGGCCATGGCATAATCCACCTGGCCTTTGCGGCCGAAGCGGCCCGTGGAGGACGAGAAGAAGGCGGCGAAGAGCAGATCCCCACCGGCGCACCGCAACAGGTTGCGCAGGCCAACCACCTTGGTGCCGTAGACCTTTTGGAATTGTTCCGCGGTTTTGTCGACGATCAGGCGATCGGCCAGAACGCCGGCCCCGTGGACCAAACCGCGAACGGGGCCGAATTGGGCGCGGGCCTCGCTGACGACCGCGCCGACACTGTCCGCATCGCGCAGGTCCACGCTTCGGTAAACGGGATTGGCGCCGGCGGCGCGCATACGAGCCAGGTTCTCGCGGATCTCCCGCTCGGCCAGGATGCGCCGACAGGCATCGCCTACCTGGCGCGGGGTCATGCTTTCGGTGCTGTTTTGCAGGACGGCGCGTTTGATATCGGCCTCGGTATGCCGGTCAACCAGCCAGGCCGGTTCGCTTTCCTCCGGCATAGCGCTACGGCCCAGCAGGAGGAGCGTGGGTTGCCAGGCGCGGGCCATTGACAGAGCAGCCTCGGCGGTCACGCCGCGAGCACCGCCGGTGATCACGATCAGGTCGCCTTGGGCTACCGGGGCTGTGCCGGCCGAGGTTACTTGTTGCTCCGTAAGAGTCAAGACCAGGCGCTGATTGCCGTCAATACCCAGTTCCAAGGGGCCGGTGGTCAGCAATTCCGCTGCAATGGCGGCGGGATCGGTACCGGGAGCGGCGTCGAGGGCGCGGCAGGTGACCTCGGGCCATTCGTGGGATGCCGTCTTCAGCAACCCGGCCAGAGCACCGTCCTCGGGGGTTGCGTTTTCATCCAAACCATCGAGGCCGAAAGCACCGTCCAGATAGGAGACGGTTGCCAACAGGCCGCCTGAGGCGCGCAGGGCGGGTCCCGCCAATTGGACCGTCAATAGGGCTTGTTCCAGGAACCGGTCGCGGTCGCCCTGTTGCGGAGCGGGGATGATGAGTCCGGCCAGTTTCAGTTTAGTTGCATCTACATCGAGGGCTGTCGGGTCGATGCCGCGCGCGTCCAGGCCTTTGATCCGCAGTTGCTCGATCAGCGCGAGGGTTTGCGGGCTGTTATCGTCGACCACCCACAGCGGGTATTTGGCGAGCTCAAGGGGTTCGCCTGTGCTCGTGTATGCTTCCTTGACCAGCACCGAGCGAACGATATCCCCTTCTTCCACAACCGGTTCCGGTGCGGAGTCGGGTTGGGTCACGGCGACCGGCACGGGTTGTTGATCCTCGAAGAAGGCAACGATCTGTTCGATGGTGCGGATTTCGGCCATGCGATCGGGGCTTACCTCGGGCAGGCCGGGAATGCTTTCCTGCAATGCGCTGAGGATTTCAACGCGTTTGATGCTGTCGATGCCCAGATCTTCTTCCAAAGCCATGGACAGTTCCAGCATGTCCTCGGGGTAGCCGGTTTTGTCGGCGACAATGTTCAGCAGGACCGGAGCAATCGGTGTGGTCACCGATGTTTCCGCCGGGACAGGTGAGGAGAGAGGCGTTCCGGCGGTCAGATAGGCGACGATATCGGCAAGAGTCTGTAATTGCCCCATACGATCGGGTTCTACGGCGGGCAGGTTCGGCACGGCTTCCTGGAGAGCGCTGAGGATTTCGACGCGCTTGATGCTGTCGATACCCAGGTCGGCGTCCAGGCTCATGCCCGGTTCCAGCATGTCGACGGGGTAACCGGTTTTGTCGGCGACCACTTCCATGAGTTGTTCTTGGACCAGGTCGCCCGCGACGGACGGGGCTTGTGTCGTTGTGACGGAAGGTGTCGGCGCTCCGGCGTCCAGGTAGGCGATGATATCGGCCAGGGTTTGTAATTCGCCCATACGGTCGGGTTCCACTGCGGGGAGTTGCGGCATGGCTTCTTGTAAACCGCTGAGTATTTCGACGCGTTTGATGCTGTCGATGCCCAGATCCGCATCCAGGCTCATACCGGTTTCCAGCATGTCGGCGGGATAGCCGGTTTTGTCGGCGACAATGGCCAACAGCGTTTCAGTGAGCGCATCGTCATTTGCGACCGGCGCGGGTGAGGCCGGGGCAGGTTCGGCCGTTCCTGCCTTCTCGCGCAAGTAGGCGACGATGTCGGCAAGGGTTTGCAATTCGCCCATGCGGTCAGGTTCAACGGCGGGCAGGTTGGGCATGGCTTCCTGAAGGGCGCTGAGAATTTCAACGCGCTTGATGCTGTCGATGCCCAGATCGGCGTCCAGGCTCATACCCATTTCCAGCATGTCGGCGGGGTAACCGGTTTTGTCCGCGACGATGGTCAACAGTTCCTCGCCGACGTTATCGGCGGGTTGCGGCACTGCCTGCGTTTGGGCGATAGGTTCGGGAGCCGTTTCGACGGGCTCCGGCTGAGGCTGTACCGCAACGGGCTGCGGCGCGGGCGCCGGGGTGGGGGCGGGGATCGACGAAACCGGCATGGGCGCGCCGGAGAGCATGGCGCGTTGTTGTTCCATCAGGGCGCGCATGTTCTGCTGCGCCAATTCCTGGCCTTCCAGGAACTTGAGGTGCAGTTTCGCGGTTTCCTCCTGCAACTTTTGCAGGGCGGCCATGTGTTGTTGGGTCAGGCGCAGGGCATCGGGCAGGTTGCCGCCGACGGTTGCCGGGACACTCACGGGTGTCGGGGCGGCGGTGCTTTGCACGGGCGCGGGTTGCACCTGCGCCGGCGGGGTCGGGGCCTTTTGCACGGGCGCCGGAGCGGGCGCTTGTTTTTTGACCACCGGTTGTAGTTTGCGCTGAGCGCGCTCTTTGGTTTCAGGATTCATCATATTGGCCCCGTTCACTTCCACCGCCGGTCCCTTGTGTTTGACATCGGCCGCTTCCGTAACACGCTTGCTGTCTTCCCAGAGGGCAATATCGGCCCGATAACCCAGGGCGACAAGTTGCGCCAGAACCTTGGCCAGGTCATAGGCGCCGTTGCGCTTGCCGGAGGAGGCGTCCACGGCCAGGGCTTCATAATCCCCGTCCTTGAGGATGGACTTGACCAGGCCGGTCAGGCGGGCGCCCGGGCCTACTTCCAGGAAGGTGTAGACGCCGTCGTCCACCATATTCTTGATTTCCTTGACGAACTCTACCGGCTTGGTGAGTTGGGTGGCCAGCAGTTCGCGGGCTTCCTCGGCGTTCTCCGGGTAGGGCTGTGCGGTGGTGTTGCTGTAAACGGGAATCTGGTTTTTGGGGAAGGCCACCTCGCGCAATTGCATGCGGAAGGGTTCGCTGGCCTGGGCAACCAGGGTACTGTGGAAAGCAGCCGCCACGGGCAGGCGCTTACACTGGACGCGGTTTTCCTTCAAGACACCGGCGGCGCGTTCGATTTCGCGGGTGGAGCCGGAGAGCACAACCTGGTCGGGCGCGTTCTTGTTGGCTAGGACCAGGTCCAGTTTGTTGGCCGTAACCAGTTCTTCAACGCGGGGGACGGGGGCGCGCACGGCCAGCATGGCGCCGCGATCGCCTTCACCCTCGGCCATCAACTTGCCGCGCAGGCGGGAGAGCAGGTACAGGGCCTCTGCATCGAAGCGTTCAGAGGCGCAGAGCGCGGTAACCTCGCCGTAGCTGTGGCCGGCCGCCGCTTGAGGCGTGACACCGAAATGGTTCAGCACCTTCAGGGCGCCGATGCTGACCGCGCCGATGGCCGGTTGGGCGTTCTGGGTGCTGCGTAGGCGTGTGCTCTGTTCTTCACGTGTTGTCTCGTCAAACGCGGGCAGGGGGAAGATGAGGTCGGACAAACGGTCGCCGTTACCGAAATCTTCCGTATCGGCGAAGGCGCGATCCACATCGGCCAGCACCCGTTGCATTTGCGGGAACCGGCAGGCCAGATCCCGCAGCATGCCCACGTATTGAGCGCCCTGGCCGGGAAAGAGAATACCCAGTTTGCCGGGCGCCTCGCCCTCGCCGTAGAAGATACCCTCGGGTGAGGACCATGTCTTGCGGTCGGCGTATTTGCCCAGCAAGGCCAGGGCGTTGTCGCGGATGCGGCATGGATCGGTTTTGCCACGCTCCAGGACGAACAGCAGGCGGCAGGCTGCCTTGGGGTTGAAAGCCTGTAAACCGCGTGCGCAGGCGATCCTCAGTTTCTTCCAACTGAGATCACCGTCAAAGCCGCGCACCTGGTTTTGGATACCGGTGCGATCGTCCGCGCTGAAGGCCGCGATTTGCACTTGGCCGTCCCAGTCGACATGGTCTTTGTCGGCCTTGTGCTCTTCCAGCACCGCGTGGAAGTTGGAGCCGCCGAAACCGAAGGCGCTCACAGCCGCGCGGCGCTTGTGTTCCTTGCGCGGCATCCAGGGTCTGGAGCCCGCGCTGAAGTAGAACGGAGAATCCTGGTCGGACAAGGCTTCGAGCGGTTGGTCCACCTTGATGCTGGGGGGAAGCACTTTGTTCTCCAGGGCCAGCGCCGCCTTCATGAGACCGGCGATGCCGGCGGCCGCCTTGGTATGCCCGATCTGGCTTTTCACCGAACCCAGCGCCGTATAGCCCGGTTTGGCGTCCTGGCCGCGGTACACCTCTTGGAGCGCCGACAGTTCGATGGCGTCGCCCACCTTGGTGCCCGTGCCGTGACCTTCCACCAGTTCGATGGTGTCGGCCGTTACGCCGGAGGTGCTGTAGGCGCGTTTCAAGGCGCGCATCTGGCCCTTGGCGCTTGGCGCGTAGATGGCGTTACCCTTGCCGTCGCTGCTTGACCCGAGGCCGCGCAGCACGCAGTAGATGCGGTCACCGTCGCGTTCGGCGTCGCTGAGCCGTTTCAAGGCGATTATTCCTAAGCCCTCGCCCAGGATGGTGCCGTCGCCGGCAGCATCGAAGGGACGCGAGTTCCCGGTGGGCGACAGGGCCGGGGTTTTGGAAAAGCACATGTACATAAAGATATCATTGAAGGTGTCGATGCCGCCCGTGAGCACCATGTCGGCGCGGCCGGCCCACAGTTCCAGGGCGGCCAGGTGGACGGCGCTCAGGGCGCTCGCGCAGGCGGCGTCTGACACGCAGTTGGTGCCGCCCAGGTCCAACGAGTTGGCGATGCGGCCCGCCGCCACGTTGCCCAGCAGGCCGGGAAACGACATTTCCTGCCAGGGCACGTAACCGTCGGCGATTTTTTGGACGATCTGTTCGGTTTGCTCCTCGTCGAGACCTGCCTCGCGCAGGGCTTTGCGCCAGATCGGGTGGCCCAAGCGGGCGCCCAGGGGAATCACCAGTTCCAAGGCGCCGGTGACGCCCAGGATGCAGGCGGTGCGTTCGCGGTCAAGATGCTTGCCGCCCTTGCCGTAACCCGCGTCTTCCAGAGCTTCGCGGGCGACGACCATGCCTAGGAGTTGGCTGGTGTCGGTGGCTTCGATGGCCTTGGGCGGCAGGCCGTATTCCAAGGGGTAGAATTCGGTTTTCTCCAGGAACCCGCCGCGGCGGGCGTAGGTCATATCCGGTTTCTTGGGGTCGCTGTCGAAATAATCGTCGGCGTTCCAATGGGTCTCGGGGATCTCCTCGATGCAATCGGTCCCGTTGAGGATGTTACCCCAGTAGTGACGGGGGGCCTCGGCCTTGGGGAAACGGCAAGCCATGCCGACGATTGCAAGCGGTTCATTGACCTTTTGATCCTGCTTCAACGAAAGAACTCCTTAAGCGCGTGCGGCTCGATTGGGGCGATGCGTGTCATCTCGGCGGAAACCGGGAAGGAAAAGGCGCGGGCGAAATTGACCCGAGCCAGGACGCAGGCGCCGTAGAGAATGTTTTGGGCGACGGTGGTGACGGCGCGGTTTTCGGGGCCTTGTAGGAAGGAACCCTTGACCCACTCGTTGAAGGCGCCCATGGCGGGCCCGCACCAAACCTGATAGTCGATCTTGCGGCCCGGGTCGCCGCTGTTGGCCCAATGTGACGATTTGCCCAGGTACCAGCGGAAGACCAGGGCCATCTTGTGTTTGGGGTCGGATTCCGCGCGCTGGATCTGGCGGGGGTCGCGTTCGGCGAAAAAGCGTTTGGTTTGGTTCCAGACATCGTCAAGGGTGGTGCGGAACACGGTTTTTTCCAACTGCTGTCGATCGGCGAGGGGAATGGCCTCCAGATGGGGGTAGTTGCGGTAGTATTCGTAGAGTTTGGCGGCGCGCATGGGGAACATGGTGCCGCGCTTCAACACTTGCAGGTTGACGCCCATCTCGAACATATCCGCGGCCGGGGCCATGGCGATATCGGCCTGGCCCGCCTCGGCGAGCATGGCGCGCACCAGGTCGGAACTGCCGGACTCGCGGCAGGACTGGTGGACGGAACCCAACAAGATGTAGGCGGCGCCCATGGCAAAGGCGGCGGCGGCCGATGCGGGCGTGGCGATGCCGCCGGCCAGACCCACGCGGATGGGCATTCGGTAATTGTATTGGTCGACCAGACGGTCGCGGAGGGCGCAGAGGGTGGGCAGCAGCGCGATGGCGGGGCGATTATCGGTATGTCCGCCGGAATCGGCCTCGGCGGTGATGTCCTGCGCCATGGGGATATGTCGGGCCAGTTCGGCCTGCTCGGCGGTAATTTCGCCCTGACTAACCAGTTGGGCGAGCAGTTTTTCGGGAGGTGGGGACATGAACTGCTGCGCCACTTCAGTACGGGAAACCTTTGCGACGATGTGATTGGGCGCCGTGATGCGGCCCAGGTGGTCCTGGTGGATGCCCTTGACGCGGTAGCGCACCACGGGCAGGGTGAGCCGCAGATAGGCGGAGGCTTCCGCCAGGTGGACCTTTTTGTCCAGCAGCAGATCCACCATTTCCTCTTCCCAACTGGTTTCGTTGGGAGCATGGATGAGGTTGACGCCGAAGGGCGCGTCGCCCGCTTGCGCGCGGATATCCTCGATGGCCCGGGCAACGGCTTTCGGGGTCAGGCCCGCCGCGCCGAAAAAGCCGAGCATGCCGGCGCGGGCCATGGCGACCGCGATGGCCACGGAACCGATGCCGTTGGCCATGGCGCCGGAGACATAGGGGTAGCGCAGGCCGTGATCGTCACAGAAGGAGGCATCGCCAAGGGAGGCCGGATTCACGGCGGGGATACGACCGAGGACCGGCAAGCTGTCGCCGTTTTCCTCACACCAGGAACCGGCGCTTTCGGGATACAAGGCCAAGGCGCCGTTACGCGATACCATGAGCAACGGGGTGTCGATAGCCGAGAGTAAGATCTCTGTATTTCCGGGCGCGTCGTCCGGCCGCCACCAGCCCATCGCGTTGTCCTCGGAGACACGCCGACTCTCCCGCGGCAGTGAATAACTCCCAGTCATACAGCGCTCCCTGATCCTACCAAGCCAAACAATTCCTTTATATAAATGGGCACTAAGAGGCGTGAATCAAGCCTCGAAACGCCAATCATGATGCGAGACGCCGAAAAAGTCAAGATGGTGTTGGTGGTCGGGCAGGGCAATCGCGGATCAAAGTAAACCGTTCGGTGTGATTTTTCGCTGTTATCCGGCGGAATTAGATGGGCGCCCGGGCACCAGGGTAATTACGAGAGAACATAGATAGGGGCTGGGGCGGCAGTCAGTTTACCATCGGATTTGGAGAGGTGGCCGGGGCGACGGTTAGTTTGCCATCGGATTTGGAGAGGTGGCCGGGGCGACGGGCAATTATCCGGCGGATTTGTATGGGTGGCCGGGGCACCGGATCATTTGCCGGGGAGAAATGATAAGGGGCCAAGGCAACGGGTGGTAATTCGATGGATCGAGATGGGCGGCCCGGGCACCGGGCAATTTGCTAGAGGATTTAGATAGGGTGGTCGGGGTGACGGGTAATTTTTCGGCAGTTTTGCCAGGGCGGCCATGATCCGTCGGTTTGTCGACTTTTTCCCCGACCCTGATAAAGAGAGGCGCATAACCCTTCCCAAGCGTGTATGCTTGCAAGCAGGATGCGTGCGCGCTTAGGGCGCTGTTCGTGTTAGAATGCATCGCCGCATGCTTCGTGGACGTCATTTGTGTGGGGAGGCGTCGTTGGACCAGGAGATCATTCAAGTCATTTTCGGCCTTAAGGTCAAAGCCCTGCGCGAGAAGAAAAAGATATCGCTGAAGGCTTTGGGGGAGCAGTCCGGGCTCTCTCCCTCTTATATCAACGAAATCGAGAAAGGCAAGAAGTACCCCAAGCCCGAAAAGACCGTCGCTCTGGCCGATGCCCTGGACGTTACCTACGATCATCTGGTCTCCCTGGAGATGGACAAGGAGCACATTCCCCTGGCTCATGTCTTGGAAGCGCCGCTTTTGCGTCAGTTTCCTTTTCATCTATTCGGCACCTCGGCTCGCGAGCTCTTCCATCTGATGGCCGAACATCCCACCAAAATGTCCGTCCTGGCCAGAATGTTGGCCGAGTTGGGGCGCAACTACGACATGCGCGTGGAACATTTCTTCTATACTGCGCTGCGTTGCTATCAGGTAATGAACAATAACTACTTCGAGGACGTAGAGAAGGCGGTGGCCGGTTTCCGTCGTCAGATGAGGTGGTCCGACGATGTGAATCCCAGTTTTCAACTCCTGTGCAGCATCTTGCAGGAGCGCTACGGCTACGCTTTCGACGAGCACGGTTTGAAAAACACGCCGGAACTTGCCAACCTGCGCACGGCCGTCGGCTCCGGGCCCCTGATGATGCTGAACCCCCGATTATCCGAGCCGCAGAAGGCATTCGCCGCGGCCAGGGAGTTGGGTTACAAACTGCTGGGCGCGACAAAGCGGGGGACGACTTCGCCTACATTGGAAGTGGGGACC
The DNA here is from genome assembly GCA_030066195.1 of Acidobacteriota bacterium. Taxonomy (GTDB): domain Bacteria; phylum Acidobacteriota; class Holophagae; order Acanthopleuribacterales; family Acanthopleuribacteraceae; genus JASJCB01. The sequence goes on along the minus strand of JASJCB010000035.1, from coordinate 11,355 downwards.
TTTGACGAGGTCTACAATGATTTTCGCGCCTCTTATTTTGCCTCTGCCTTGCTGGTTCCCACCCTTCGCTTGAAGCTCGATCTGGAAACCCTCTTCAAGATGCCCCACTGGGACGGTACGGCCGTGTTGTCCCTGCTCAATCGTTACAATACGACGCCTGAAATGTTGTTCTACCGCTTCAGCGAGGTCATTCCCCGCTTCTTCCGCGCGCGGCGCGTCCACTTCATGAAGTTCGTCAAACGCGAGGGCGACGAACGCGTACGCCTGGACAAACAACTGAACATGTCCCGCGTGCACATTCCCAACGGCATCGGCCTGAAGGAACACTTCTGCCGGCGTTGGCTGAGCCTGGGCATTATCTACGACCTGGAAGCCGGCGGCGGCGATGCGCCTATTATCGGCGCCCAGGTCTCGGATTTCCTGGACTATACCAGCGAGTTCTTCTGTATCGCCATTGCCTACCGCAGCACGCTGGAGCCCAACTTGCTGAGCAGCGTCACCATCGGCTTCAACGTGGACAACGCCCTCAAGAAGACGATCAAATTCCACAATGACCCGGTCATTACCCGGCGTCGGTTGGGGCAAACCTGCGAACGCTGCCCGCTGACCGACTGCGAGGTACGCGCGGCCGAACCGCGAACCTATCTGAAAGAGCAGAAGAACCAGGAACGCAAGGACAAGCTGGAAGAGTTGTTAAGCAGCCGCCGGAACTAAACACTCCAATCGAATGGTTCAAGGCGTAGCCCCTGGGTGCGCGCATCCTGCGTGCCTGCAAGCCGAGAATCGCCCTCCGGGCGAGGCGGATTGCTACCTTGGGATAATAAAATGGTTCTTCCGGTTTTTGGGGGGATGGGCATGACCCCTGTTGAACATCAAGCGGGGGCTCCACCAAAGTTTTGGGACCCGACCCCTAGAACCCCATAGAAATGCCTTGGCCGCTTCGCAAGCTACGCGGCCAAGACATTCGTATGATGCGCTAGGGGTTGAACCCTAAACCATGGTCGTTCCACCATTTATCCTTCGACAGGGCCGGCTAACGACTCCTAGCACCGTTATCCCCCCAAAAACCGGAAGAGCCAATAAAATTAAACCGAAATTACATACTCAACCCAAGGAAAAGCACGCAGGATGCGTGCGCGCCCAGGGGTTTTCGCCTCACCCCGTCCGGAGGGCGATTCGTGCGCGCCCAGGATTACCGGCGGAGTTTTTTGAGGAGGCGTTCGGCCTGGCTTTGGAAGTATTTGCGCTCCTCGGCGTCGAGGATGATGAAGTACATCAGTGCGCCGCAAATCGCCGTGTGGATGATTCCGGCAACGCCGATGACACCGACTCTTTCCCAGCGGTTTTGGGTCAGGTAGATCAGGTCCGCCGCATAGGCCAGGGCTGCCGCGATGCCGTAGGGGATGAGGCCCGGCAGCAGCACCTTGCGTAGGAACAGCCATTGGCTCAACTCCAGTTTTATGTTGGCGTAGAGCATGTACACCAAGGTGCTGCACAGGATGGCCGCCGCCACGCCCCAGCCGATGCCCATGATGGTCCAGCCGCCCGCAATAACATAAGAAGCCGAGACGAACAGCGCCGTGAACGCGAAACGGGCCAGCGGATAGACCGCCTCCCTCAAGGGTTTGCCCGAACCCTTGAAGACCGCCGTGGCCGGGCCCGTGGTGGTGTGCCAATGCCAGGGCAGACAGTAGATGGCCATGAGCGCCGCCGCCTCCGCGTAACCCTCGCCTTCACCCAGCCAGGCGTCGATGACCAACACTGAGAAGGCCGTCAGGAAGCCCATGATCACGCCGGTCATCAGGTTGATATAACGCGAGCCGCGCAGGTAGAGTTTGCGGATCTCCTCGTGGCGGGCGCTGCCTTGAAGATGCGCCGTGGCCGGAAAGACCGCCATGCTCAGCGAGGCCGGGATGTGGATGGCCATGCGCGGGAACTTCTGGCCCAGGTCGAAGATGCCCACCGCGTTGATGTTCAGGAAGAAACCGGCCAACACGCGGGCGATACTGCCCATGGCCATGTTCATGAAACCGATCATTTGCGTGATGCCGCCGAAGCCGACGATGGTCTTCAACACGTCCTTGTCCAGACTCAGGCGGATCTTCAGGCCCGGCAGGCGTTTGTAGCAGAAATAAACATTGGCGCCGATGGAGAAGACGTAACGCAGCACGAAGGCCCACAGCAGGCTGTAGATGCCCATGCCCGAGAACAGGAAGCTGACGATGAGCACCGCCTCCAGACTGAAGGCCGCGATCCAGATGCATTTCTCTTCCACGATGCGTTGCAGTCCGTGCAGCACATAGGCGAAACTGCCCCAGCTGAGTTCAACCATAAAGATGCAGATCGTGCCGTAGAACAGGATGAAGGCCATGTCCTTCAAGTTGTCCGGCACATTGAAGGCGTCCACCAGCAGCGGCACCAGGAACCACATGCCCACCACCACGACAATGCCGATCAGGCTGGAGAGCGTTGCCCCGGTGGAGAGCAGTCGGCTGATTGCGCCGATATCGCCCTTGCCGTGGTAGACGCCCACGTAGCGGATATAGGTCTGTGCAATGCCCGAGACGCCCATACCCAGATAGGCCACCACCACGAAGCAGGCCGCCCAGATCCCGTATTCCTCCAAGCTGACCATGGTCAGCGTCAGCGGCGGAATGAACAGCCGGGTACTGAGATAGAAGACCTGCGAGGCGACCGAGAAGAAGGCGTTTTGGGTGATCAGGTTTTTCAGTTTCTCGTTATCCACCCAGCAACTCCCGGTAGACGGACTCGGCCTCGGCGATTTTGGTTTCCCAACTGTAGGCATGGGCTCGGGCCAGGCAGGCGGGTCCCATTTGCTCCAACCGTTGCGGGTTTAGGGTCAAATCCTTAAGCAACTCGCGGATGTCGTGAACCACCTGATCTCGGTTGGTGCAAGGGACCAGAAACCCGGTTTCGCCGTGAACGATATAATCCGCCGGGCCGCCGTAGTCCAAAGCCAGGGAAGGCCGGCCGCGACTGAGCGCTTCCAGAATGGTGGCGCCGCCCGATTCGCGGATGGAGGGCAGCACATTCAAATGCACGCGGCGGAAATGCTCCAGCAGTTGCTCCTGCTTCAAGTGACCCAGGAAGTGGACCTGGCTCTGCATGTTCAGGCGCACCACCATGGCCTCCAGGCGCGCGCGCTCCGGGCCGTCGCCCACGATGGTCAGGCGTGCGGGTGGAATGCCGGCGACGGCTTCCAGCAGCATATCGGCGCCTTTTACCGCGATCAGTCGACCGGCGAAGATCAGTTCCAGGTGACCGTTAGCGGGGAAAGGAGTGAGTTGGGTATCGATATCGTCCACGCCGTTCTCGCACATGCGCCGAATCTTGGCGCCGGCGCCGATCGCCCTGTCGGTCGCACTGCCGGCCGAGAAGATGACATCTGCGCCCTTCCAGGTACCGAACAGGTTGCGCACCATGTTGGCCAGGCCGCGCAGGGGGTAGAGCCAGGCCTTTTCACGTCTGGAGATTTCCGGGAACCCCGGCGGCGTGGTCATGCCGCCGTTGAGCGGACCCAGCACGGTGGGCAGCCCGATACGGTGCAGGCGATGCGGCGCGGAGGGCGATACAGGGGTGGCCACGTGGCAGACCCGGCAATCCGGCTTCAGCTTGCGCAGCATGCGGCGCGCCTTGCGGGAGAACAGAAGGAAATCCAAGCCGGCCACCATGAACAGGACGTGCTGCGAGTTCTTGAACAGGATGCGGGCGGCGCCGTAAAGCGGTGCGGCAAACGCCTCGGTATCTATGAAGATCGCCCGCACGCCCTCCGGCAATTGGGTTTGCAGCACCTCCTGGTGACGGATGTGAGTGACCAGGGTGACCCGACAGATGCGGCTCAGGTATCTCACCCAGCGCCAACCGATCATGGAGACGGAACCGCTGTCGGGCGCACATTGATAGGCGATCAGTAGGACATGAATTTTAGATGCGCCGGACGTGCTCACGTTACCACTTCCGGTTCTGGGGATCGAGCGCCCGTCTGGTTGCAGCCGTGATATCGTGGAGCAGGGGGTATTTCAGGTCGCGACCCTCGAAGGCGGCTTTGGCGCGGGTGTAGTAACCGCCGGGTAATACCGGCAGGCCGTTGGCGATGACGGCGCATTGTTTGACGCCCAGTTCTTCCAGCAGGTTCATGCCGCGGCTCAGCGCGCCGGCGGCAATCTTGGGTCCGTTGACCACCAGAATCACCGTATCGGCCAGGCGGCATAACAGCTCGGCTTCCGAGTTTTGGAAGAGCGGCGGCGCGTCGATCAGCAAGGCGCCCCGGCGTTCGGACAGCTGTTTCAGCAGCGATTGCAACAACTCGGGGTTGGAAAGTTCGAACTTGCCGCGTGCGTCCTCGGGATAGTAACAGGACAGTCCCCTGTTGGAGAACTGGCGCACCAGTTGAATCTCGTGATTACTGTCCAGCCCCACGGTTACTTCCTCGCGGTCCAGGTTCCAGCCTTGCAGGTGATGCGGCAGGTCTGAATCGGTAGCCGGCAGTTGCAGCAAGCATGCCCCGCGTCCCGTGCGCTCCAGGTGGGCGGCGCAGTTCAGCGCCACGGCCGTGGTACCGTGTCCATTGGCCAGGGCGACGACAGTAAAGATTTTTGCTTCGCTGTTTTCGGCGCCGAAGATGCGCGGCATCATGCGGCGAAACTGGTCGGCGTGGAAGGTTTCGGGATGATCGCGCATCAAGCGGGCATAATCGCGTTTATTGTCTTTGAATAGGATGCCGGTAGGTCGCGCACCGATGACTTCGGCCATGTGGCGGGCGTCGATGACCGACGGTTCGAACAGGTCCAACGCAAAAGCGGCCGCCAGGCCCAGGGCCAGACTGAAGAATACGGCCACCAGTAGAAACAGCTTGCGGCGGTCCCGGGTAGGGAACAGGGGATCGCGCGCCCTGGATTGGATACGGAAGCGCAAAGGCTCCCGGGCTTCGATTGCCAGTTCCTCCATACGCGATTCAATTTGAGCGATACGCGCCTTGTCATTCTCGATTTCATCACTCACCTGGCTCGCCGTCAGAAAGATCGGCGTTATCTTCTTCAGGTCGGCCATTTCGGCCTCGTAAAGCGTGCGCATCTCGGTTTCGTTCTTGACCGCGTTGTCGTAGGCGCTGCGGTTCTCGATGAGGGCCCGTTCCTGCTCCAGCAGTTGCTTACCCTCCAGAATACCCTCGGCTTTTTGGCGCAGTTCCTCCTGGATGTTGTCCAGGTAATCCTGAGAGCGCTGCACTTCTTCTTCCAGGCGTTGCCGGTTGGGGTGGTTCCGGGTCATGCTACCGCTTTGACGGTTCAGTTCTTCACGATTGGCCAGGACGCGGTTGCGCATTTCGATGGCGCTGAGGTCTTGCAGGATCAACTCTTCCACCAGCGGGTCCAGGTTCAGGTCGCGTTCCTTCCTCACCTTTTCGGCCAGGCCCTTGTAGGCGTTTTCCGCCTTGACGCGGTTGACCACGGCCTGGTTCAATTCGTCGCGCAGGTAGGTCAGACTTTCGTCGTGCGGGTTGGTCTCACGTGACAGGTTGAGCGTGCCCAGTTCCAGCGAGTATTCCGTCATGAGTTCGTTGCGGTCGGCCAATTCTTCCCGCTTTCGTTTCAGTTCCGCTTCCAGGTGTTGGATGCGGCTGTCGTTCTTGGCCATTTCGTGTTCGCGCACCCGGTCCATATAGGTGTCCACCAACGCATTGGCGAACAGGGCCAGGCCTTTTGGTTGGCTGTCCTTTACCGCCACGGAGATCAGGTTGGTATTGCGTACCGCCTTCACCTCCATCATGGGGATGAAGCGGAAGTAGGTGCTTTGCGGATCTTCCCCGGGCACGAACGCGGTCTGGGAGAGATCGACGCGGGACAGGGCCTCCATAACGTTTTCAAAGCTGACGATGTAGTTGACCTGGGTATTCACGAAGTCCGTGTACTGGGTGCGCGAACCGAACTGTTTCTCCTGGTCCCAAAACAAGACCCGGCCCTGGCGAAGCTCCACCTCGACGCCGGCTTCAGACATGAACTCCGGGCGAACCTTCAACAGAATAAATGTTCCCAGGATCACGGTGCCGAGAACGGTCACCACCCCGATCAGGCGCAGGTGGTTCAAGATGGTGGCCACCGGGTGCAGCGGCTTGAATTTCAATCCTTCGGCCATGCCGTCTCCTAGTCGTCAATGACCGCTTCACGCACCAGTAGGAGCGAGATAAAGGGGTCCAGCTTGCGCAATACATAATTCACGTCGCCGATCCATTTACGGCTGACATAGATGATATCGTTCTCTTCAAGGGCCGCGTTGCCGCTGAGGTCGCCCTTGCGGAAGTCCCGGTTGCGCACCCGCATGATGTGCGGCTTGCCGTCGCGGTTGCGGATCAGGGCCATGTAATTCTTGCGGGCGTCTTCCGTGGGGCCGCCGGCGCGCATCAGGCCGTCCAGGAATGACATGCCCGGTGTCAAGCGATAGGCGCCCGGCGTCTCCACCTCGCCCATCACATAGATCATGGGTTCGTGCGCGTAGGGAATATACACGATATCGTTGTTGGCCAGATCCAGGTTCAGCCGCAGGTTACCCTTGTGCAGCAGTTCGTCCAGGTTGACCCAGATAATCATTTCCTTGCCGCGAATCACGGCGCAGTTGGTCAAGGGCGCCGGCAAGCCCGAAGTCGGTACCGAACCGGCCCGGGCCAAAACCTCCAGCAGGGTGGCGCGGCCTTCGAAATTCACCTGACCGGGCGTGGTGACGTGTCCCAACACGAAGACGCGGTTGTTCTTGTACTCCAGCACGCGCAGGTTCACCGACAGGTCTTTGTAGTATTGACCCAGCTCGTTCTTGACATGGCTCGCGGCTTTACCGCGCGTCATGTCGCTGATTCGGGTCGGGCCGACCAGGGGCAGGGTGATCATGCCGTCCGGCCCCACCGTGTGCTGACCGGAAAGCGTGGGCTGGTCCCAAACCTCGATCACAATGACATCGCCGGGACCCAAGGTGTACTCGCCGCGCGCGCTCCGGTTCAACTCCTCGATGGTCTCCGGCGGCAGCGGGGGCTTTTGGGTTTTAGCGGGCGCCGTTTCAAAGACCTTGTCCTCGCCGCCCTTCTTCTCGTCGGCAGCCGCGAGAAGGGGAAGGGTGAGGCAACACAAAATCATGCATAGATTGCGAACATTCATCAGCCGTTAATCTCCGTTTCGTCTACAGCACTTTCCATGCTCTCGTGGATATCGCAAATGCGGTCGAAGCGGGTCACGCGCAACAAGAGGCGGATCTCCTCGCCGACGTGCACCAGGCGCAGCTTCTTGCCGGTCTGCTGGGCCTGCTTCAAGCCGGTCACCACCACTGACAAACCGCGGGAATCGATGAAACCGCAGCCCGCGAAGTCGAAGACAATCAGATTTGCACCGGTTCTGAACGTCTTGCGAACCGCGTCCTGCATTTTGGCGACACTTGCCGAATCCAGTCTTTTGGGCATTTCAAGTACCGTGAATGCCATGTTTACCCCTCTGATAGCGGTGCACGCCGGGCAGCAGCGCTCTGGCCAGCAGCACCAGGTCTCCCTTGAAGGATCGGGTCGCGTTGTAGTACATGGTGGAAGCCAGGATCTCTTCCGGCGTTGCGCCATCCAAGTCTAGCTGTTGTGCGGGGCCCGTGCAACCGGCCTTTCCCCTTAAGCGGTCGCCGCGCCACATTTCGTCCAAGCTCTCGATTTCGTGTTCGGCCAGAGGGGGGTTACCCACGAAGTTCAATTCACCCCGCGCAATATTCCATAGGCTGGGGATGATGTCCAAGGGGAAGAAACCGAATTCGAAGTGCAGCCAGTGGAACCATTGATAGTCGAACTGGTTCTTCAAATTGCGCTGCACGGGTTGGCGCAGTACCTTACGTCGCGACAGCCAGGAGCCGCGCACCAGGCGGTGCAGGGGTAACAACAGCAGAAAGGGAATCAGGGCGGGCAGCAACATCGATATCGCGGCAAGACGTTGGATGCCGCGGAACCAGATGCGTCGACGTGTAAGATCGGCCAGGATGAAGGGATCGTCTACAAAAGTGCTGGTCTTGTCGGTCAGGTCCACGATGTAGTTACGGCAGACGTACATGCCCTCGAAGCTGGTGTTGCGGCCGATGTAGGTGTCGGGCGCAATAATGGAATTTACCACGCGCGCGCCGCTGTCGATATACGCGCGGTCGCCGATAAAGCTCTGAGAACCCACCACCGCGCCGCCGCAAATATAGGCCTGGTCGCCGATGAGCGCCGGGGCGGCAAGGGTTGCGTTGGCCGAGACGCGCACGTGCCGACCGCGTCGAATGCCGTCTTCCATCAGCGAGCCGGGAAAGATGAATTGTCCGGGGTGTTCTAAAATGCCGCGATTCATCTCCCGATAGGCGTCGATGTGGGTGATGTGGTGGTAGAAGGCGTCCACGGTTTCCACCGCGACGCCGGGCCTGTGTTGGACGCGGGCGCACAGGTCGGGCAGGTCGTCCGGGCCGTTTTCGCCCAGGATGGATTGCAGGTCCTCGCCCGCGATGAAAAGCACCGGCAGCAGTTCGCCGCCGGCAGTGACAAAACAGGTGGTTTGCTTCAACTCGGCGGGGAAATTGAAGCGGAAGACCGCGCTGCCTTCCACCACCAGAGTGCCGTTGCCGCGGCCGTGAAGACCCTTGCGCAACCGTTCGCGAAAGGACAGATGGTGGGGGTCCATGACATGACGCACGCGGGTCAGCCAGCGTTCGCCGTTACCCACCAGATCCTGGGTAGCGTGGGAACGATCGATCAGGCCCAGGGCGATATCTTTGAAACCCTGATCGCTGAGCCACTCCAGTTGGTGCTCCACCAGGTAGCGGTTGCCCACGCACAGCAGGGGCAAGGGTTCCTTGCCGATGAGGGCGGCGGCTTCTCCCTTGGGTTTTTCATAGAGAATAAGGCAAGCAAGTTGCCGATCCGGAATGGCCAGGGGCATCAGGCGGCTCCACGCCCTGAGATAACGGCGGGCAGGGTGCGGAACAGTAGTTTGATGTCCTTCCACAACGACTGGTTTTCAATGTAGTCGATGTCCATGGCGACTTGTTCCTGGAAGGGAATCTCGCTACGACCGCTGACCTGCCAGGTGCAGGTGATGCCCTGCTTGCCTTCCAAACGCAGGCGTTCGCGACTGGTGTACTGATTGACCTCGTCGGGCAGCGGCGGGCGGGGACCCACCAGGCTCATATCGCCCAGGAGGACGTTCCACAACTGGGGTAATTCGTCAATGCTGGTGCGGCGCAGGATGCGGCCGACGGGTGTGATGCGCGGGTCATGGTTCATCTTGAAGATGACGCCGCCTTGCATTTCATTCTGCTGTTCCAACTCGGTGCGCAGCTTGTCGGCATTCGGCACCATGGAGCGGAACTTCCAGAAACGGAAGCGGCTGCCGTGGCGGCCGATGCGGTACTGACTGTAGAAAGCGGGGCCGCCGTCCAGGCGCACGATGATGCCGACCAGCAGGAACACGGGCGAGAGTAGAATCAGCAACACACTGGAACCCGCGATGTCGAGAGCGCGTTTGCCGAAAGCGATGAACATGAGCCGCAGCCGTAGGAGCAGAATACGGGCGGCCAGGCGGGTAGCGTCCAGGGGTGTTCGGCGATTGTAGGTTTTATCCAATAATGCCAACAGGCGTTGTTTCTCGATCTTCGTCATTGCAGTTCCCCCTTGTGTCCCAGGACCAGGTGCCTCAGGAACACAAGATTTCCAACCAGATAGCGGCGCCACATGCGCCGAGGCTCTTTGATCAAGCGATAGAGCCATTCCAGGCCGACTTCTCTCATCCACAGGGGCGCACGCGGCATGCGGCCCGAGTAGAAATCGAACAGGCCGCCCACACCCATCACAACGCCTATCTCCAGGCGGGGCAGCATTCTATCGATCCATAATTCTTGTTGAGGGACCCCCATGGCCACCAGCAGCACATCGGCGCCGGTGGCATTGATCTGATCCACTACCTCGGCTTCCTCTTCCGGCTGTACATAGCCGTGGCGGACGCCGCAAATATTCAGAGCGGGCCAACGCTCGCGGGCGCGTTCGGCCATGGCTTGGGCAACGCCCGGACGCGCGCCCAGCAGGAACAGGCTTTGACCCGTCTCGGCCATCTTTTCGGCCAGGGCGGGGTAGAGATCGGTACCGTTGAGGTTATCCCGCAAGCGCCGGCCGGTGAACTTACAGGCCAGTTGGATGCCGATGCCGTCGGGATAGATCAGGTCACTTTGATGCAGTACCTTTAAATAAGCCGAATCTTTCAGGGCAATGTTCACACAGGCCGGGTTGACGAAGGCCACGCGCTTTCTTCTGCCGGTTGCGGCAAGTCCCAGCACCTCCGCCACGGCTTCATCGCGGGTGCGATTGGCCATCTCCAGGCCGAACAGGGTAACCCGGTCGGCCTGCGCTGCCTGTCGTGGGGAACCGAAAAGCAGCGCGGGCACGGCGCGGGCCAGCAGGGCAAACCGCTCGCCCGGGCTCAGGGTTGCATCTTGCAAGGCCAGGTCGGCCTCATCTTCGAAGGCGATATTCATGCGCGAACGCACATACCACGTGGACACCAGGCCGGGACGCACGCGCAAGCGCTCCAGTTGGAACGGTGCGGCTGAATCGGCCCATGCTTCGCTGACAGGGGCCGGTCCGACGAGGCTGAGCTTGCCGCGCAGAACGGCCCACAGTCGGGGAGATTCGGCCACCAGGGGGTGATCGAAAAAGGGCAGGCCCAGGGCGCGTGCGCGGAACAACTTGAGAGTTTGCCCGCCGCGGCCCAAATACTCATCGAAGGTCAGCCAGGCCCTACCCGATAACCGGGCAATGAGAAAATGCAACGTCCAGATCGGCAAATACAACAGGGTTAAACACGCGCCTGCAAAAAAATCAACAAGGCGGAACACCCCAAAACTCCCGGTCGATGGGGCCGGGACACATTTGGCCGGCGGAGTCGATAATATCATCAGAAGACCTTCAATTATGACATTGAGTAGAGAAATACCGATGCTGAGTGTGGTCTGCTCACATGATGATAAACGCAAACGGTGCCGAATTGAATGGCAAACACATTGAACTTAGAAAATATAGTCCGCGGTATGGGAAAATGTCAACACCGAAGAAGCTGTCGAACAAAGTAAGAGTGCCGAACCTGTGGAAACCCGTAATATCCAAACCGCCGGCATTGGGTCGAAGAGTAGCGTGAACAAGCCCCCACGTATGAAGACCTGAAGCCGGAACAGTGACCTGAATTCATGAATAAAAGGTGCTTATCGGTAAGGTGGGGGTTTGTTCGCGCCGGACAAACAAACATCCAACACCATGAAAGAGGCAGGTACCGAAGGCATGAGCCTACGATCAATTTG
>JASJCB010000318.1 GCA_030066195.1 Acidobacteriota bacterium | reverse complement strand
CTGCCTGATGGACGGCGGGCGCATCCGCACCACCGGAGATCCCGAACGGGTCTTGACCCCGGACCAACTAAGCGGCGCCTACGGCGAGGATGTGCGGGTCATTACCGATCCCGGTACGGGCCTCCCCGTGGTTCTTCCAACCGTGGGAGAGCGGCCGTGAAGCAAACCACTCCCCTACCCCAACGCCCGAAGCGCCGCCGTTTCCTGATGCCCGTTGTCGTCTTTTCCCTGTTCACGTTGCTTATCCTCGCCGTAGCGCCTTTCCTGGGCAGCCACGACATGAACGCCGGCAGAGTATGGCGAGGTATGGGTCTGCTGTTGGGTAGCGAGGCCGGTTTGAGCAACGAGGACCTGCTGCTGCGCCAGATCATGGAACTCCGCGTCATCCGAATCAGCTTGGGCCTGTTGACGGGCGCTGCCCTGGGGCTCGCCGGCGCCTCTTTGCAGGCAGTTTTGCGAAACCCGCTGGTGGCGCCTTCCACGCTGGGTGTTACCGCCGCCGCGGCTGTCGGGGCCTTCTGCGTCATTGTCTTCCCCGGTCTTTATTTCCAAATCACGCTGTTCAACGGCCTGCTGCGCTTTACCACCTTGCAGGTCGCTTCATTCGGTACAGCGCTACTGGACATTGTGCTCATCTTCTTCCTGGCCAGATTGACGGGACGACTAAACCTGGTGACCCTATTGCTCGCCGGCATCACGCTCAGCCTGATCTGCGCCGGCCTGCTGATGTTCCTACGCCACATTGCACCATTCGAAAAACAAGAGGCTCTGGCCAGGTTGATGATCGGCAGTTTGAACACGCCTTATCATCGGCGCGACCTGCTTTCCATCGTGCCGGTCTTTCTGATCTGCACGGCGGCTCTGCTGCGCGAGGCGCACCGCATGAACCCGGTCGCTCTGGGCGACGAATACGCCGAGGGCAGGGGGATTCCCGTCCAGCGCATGCAGACATCGGTCTTTGTCTTCAGTTCGCTGCTCACTTCTTCCGTGGTCGCCACCGTGGGTCCTATCGGTTTTGTAGGTCTTATCGTGCCGCATTTCGTCCGCCGCCTGGCCGGGGTCGATCAGCGCGTCATCCTTTTCAGCGCCACCATGGCCGGCGGCGGCTTCATGGTTGCCTGCGACTGCCTGGCCAGGGTGCTGTTCATCAACGGCGTTCAAACCCCTGTCGGCGTCATCACGGCCTTACTGGGCGGTCCGGTCTTCCTGATGGTGCTGCTCAAAACACAACGCCGCGAAGCTCCGCTCTAATTCCTTCGAATTCACATGCCCCAAGTGTGGATGGTGCGGCCTTCAAAGGTTTCTCGACCTTGGAAGATTTTCTCCTCCCAGGTCTCATCAGCTTGTGAGAACAGGATCAAGTGCCCTTCCTCTCCGCCGCACCGGTCCATATAATCGATCGTTTGCGGCAACGCTTTTTCGATGCTCGTTTGCCGCTTGCCCCGTTGGATTTTCAATTCCAGGACGATCTTCTGGACACCTCCGGGAAAAGGACGACTCACCAAGAGGTCGGTCCGCTTGCGACCCAACCCGTATTCGCGCTCGATACGCCCGCCGCTGTTGACGACACGCTGCAAAAAGGCTTGGAGCAACAACTGAGGACCCGCCTCCTTGTATTGGAAACGCTCGACCCAATGTTCGGAATGCTCGCGGAAGAATTCCTGAAATGCTTTGAGTAGTTTGACCATATCCAACTTACCCGCCGGATCCAGAAACCACTGAGCCTCCTGGGAAAGGGTAACCTGAGTGGTGTACGTGAGCATGCGCGGGATGACCTCGCGGTAGATGGGGTTGGCAATCTTCAATCTCGGCGATATTTCTATAAGGCCGAGATCTCGCACATAACTGATGTCATCATCCAGGATATCGGTTGTCTTTTCGTCACCGGCAAGAATAGGGGCAATGACCCGATGCACACGCGGCTCGCGCAGCTTGTGAGCCAACTGGTCCAAATGCGTTTCCCGACGTTGGATCAGGTTTTCGCGGGCTTGGATGACCATATCTTCGGAAATTTCCAAAGTACGATCCCGGCCTTTCTTCATTTTATAGGTCACTTCGTAGGCCAACGCATTGACCAGCCAGGGCTGACCCTGAGTCGCCTCCCACACGGCGTCCAAAGCCTCCGAGGCGAAGCGTTGCCCGGTTTCGCTCGTGTGTTGAAGTAACAAGGTGTCGGTTTCCTCGCGACTGAAGTTACCCAAGCGAAGCGATTCGGCTTTCACATTGAAGGCGCTGCCGCCGGCGACGGGGTCCTTTTCCGAGGAGGCATGAATACGGTAGTCACGGACATCGCGAACGCCGCAGAGAATGATACTCTGAGGAAAGTTTTTAGGTCTCATTGCATAGCCGGTTCGCAGTTGGCGTAAAAGAGATATCAGGGTATCGCCTATAAGCGCATCGACCTCGTCAATAAGCAAAACCAGAGGTTTCTGACTGCTCTCGGCCCACATGGTCAAAGCACCTCGTAAAGCGGAGTGGGGAACCTCCTTAAGCAACAACTCCTTTCTTTCTTTTAAGAAAGCATCACCAAGATAAACATCCAAACTGTCCGCCAGTTCAACGACGATACTTTGCATCGCGGCTTCAACATCTTCTCTGGCCGACTGACCGGGCTCAACATTCACATAAAGGCAATGGACTTCATCCTCCTTGTTGAGATGACGCATCAAGGCCAACAACATGGATGTTTTACCGGTTTGCCGGGGTGCATGAAGGACAAAATATTTCTTCTGCTTGATCAGATTAATCACTTCAAAAAGGTCGATCCGCGAGAGAGGGTCCAATACATAATGATCCTCCGCAACTACCGGCCCGGCCGTATTGAAGAACTTCATGCCGCCTCCAACATATTAGAAATTTCTATCATACCCCGGCGCGGCCCCCAGCGTTACTTTAAAAAGCGCATTGTAGAACCTTTTAGAATAAATAGACTTGCTTTTGTGGAAACCAGGCGATATCTTTTGATCGCCGCGCTAAGCATCCGCAATCTTGATGACCACCATCGTCATATCGTCCCGTTGCTCCGCACCGAAGGTGAAATCGGCCAACTCGTCCAGAATGGCCCCGCGAATGGCGGCAGCCGTGCGATGGGCGTTTTGTTTGAGCAGTTCCATAATGCGCGCTTCGCCGATAATGCGGAATTCCTGGTCGTGCGCCTCCGTAATGCCGTCGGTCAGCAGCAGGAAGACATCATTGGGCTCGTAGCCAAATTCCTCCTCTACCAGCAGTTGGTTGAACAAACCCTTGTTTTCAACCCCCAGACCCAAACCCGGCGGTTGATAGGCTTTTGCCGCTCGGCTGTTGGTATGGAAGCAGAGCATGGGGATATGGCCGGCTCTGGCCAGGCGTATCCGTTTTTTGTCCGTGTCGAATTGGGCGCACAGGGCCGTGACGAAAGCGTTTTTCTCGGTTTCCCGGTAGAGGATGGGGTTGGCTTTTAAGAACAACTCCTTGGGCGTCAGGGATTCCGCGTGCAGCGAGGCGAAGATCCCCTGCATTTTGGACATATACAGCGCCGCGCTGGTGCCCTTGCCGCTGACATCGGCCACGATCACCGTCAAGAGATGTTCGTAGGGCGTGAAATAGGCGTAGTAGTCGCCGCCCACTTCCAAGGCCGGAATGGAGGTTCCCGAAATATCCATACCGGGCACCGACGGCTCTTCCTGGGGCAGCGATGAAATTTGTATGTGCCGGGCCAGGGCCAATTCGTGCTCCAAACGCTCGCGATGCGCCAACTTGCCGTAGAGCCGGGCGTTTTCGATAGCAACCGCCGCCTGGTTGGCCGCGGCCGCCAGGAACTGGAAATCCTGCGTGCTGAAGGCGGTTTCCGCCAACTTTTCACCGGCCAGCAAGCAGCCGGCCAGCAGGGTTTTGGAGCGAATGGGTTGCACATAGCGGAAGCCCATTTCGCGTAGGGCCTCCTTCAGGTCCCCGGTCAGGTAGTCCACGCGCAGGGTTGTGCGGTAGCCCTCCAGAGCATCGGACAGGGCGTGAGCTTCGGTGGAACAGAAGAGACGCCACTCCGGGTCGTCATGGGCGCCCGCATCCATACAATGAGGACGGCCCTCTTCATCGAAAACCAACACCGAGACCCGCTTAAGCAACAACCGCCTCGCGATGCTGGAGCTTAAGCCTTGGGCCAGGTCTTCCAGGTTCACATGAGAGGACAACAGGTTGGTCAATTCGCTGGATGCCTTCAGGGCGTCGTAGCCGGTGCGGTGGAACTTGCGACGCAGGCGGATGCGTCCCCACAAGGTAATGCGGTAGAAGAGGTAACCCGAGAACAGCGTGATCAGCATCAGGGTCAACTTCTCGTTGTGCTCGCGTAGGGCCGGGGTAACCTCGTTCAATATCTCGATCTGGCGGCTGGTGAGGTTGATATTCAGCAGGTTCAGTTGGGAAAAGGCAAGTGCGTCGATAAGCAAAAGGAAAAGACCCCAGACGAACACCAGCCAGGCGCCGTAGGTCATGGTGTATAAAGGACCGCGTTTCACCGAGATGCCCAGTAGGCGGAAGCGCACAATGGTCATCATGTATGCGACCAGGACCACCAGGGCGGTAATGCCGCGAACGGTCATGTCCCAAACGGGGGCAAGATTGTCCCTTATGAAAGACCAGCCGATAATGCCCACCAGGGCAAAAGAAACCGCAAACACCAGGTATCGCTCCAACCGCGCCTGCTCACCGGTGATGCGCACCCGCTGCTTCAAACGATAGAAAAGTTGCGGGGCGAACAATAGGGCCATGCCGGGCGCAATGCCGCCCATTTCGATAAAATGGCTCCAGGCAGCGGCAATCAAAGCAAGGGGATAAACGCCCAGACGCCAGATCCTTGCCTTTAGCAGGCGGGTGTTCTCACGGGGGAAGTAGAAGGCGCCGTGCAGCAGCGTGGCCACGCCCAAAAAGAAAGCCAGGCGTCCTAATAACTGCCAATGCTCAGGGAAAAGCGCGGAGATACCGGTGCCCGGATGATCGTGCAGCATAAATCCGGCGCCCACCAGAAGGAAGCCGAAGCTCAGCAGGCGGGCCCCTTTCATGCCGGGTCGCCACAGGGCCAGCAACAGGCCGAAACCGATCATAAAAAAGCCGCTGAACAGGAATAGCGCCAGACCCATGGGAATGGCCAGGCGGCTCATTGTCAAAGTCAGCGTAATATAAGCGCCCCGGCGAATGACCCCATAGTCCACGGTTTGCCCGCGCATGGTACTGACCACCAGGCGGTGCGCTTCGTTCCCGGTTTCAAAACCCTTGCCGTCAATCTGGTAGATCAGGTCGCCGCGCTGCATACCGGCCAGGCTGGAAGCGCCGCCCTCGGTGACATCGAAAACGTAAACCGAGGGCGGGATTTCCCAAATGGCCTGTGACGGTAGTTGGGATGCGGGAATCTGGAAGACCAGGAAATGTTCGTGCCGGTCGGGCCGTTGTACCTCGACCGTGTAACGTGCCGGTTTGATGTCGCGGTTGAGGGCCGCATCTACATCGGCGTAGGATTTCAAGGTGCGTCCGTCGATACTGATGACCAGATCGCCGGTTCGGGGTTGCAGGCTTTCGGGCAAAAATTCACCCTGGGTGTTGAAAGCGCTGATCAGCAGAGCGCCCTGGATATCTCGCGACAAGTAGAACCGGCTGTTGGATGTATCGAACAGGTTCTGGTCGGTGCCCATGTTGACCAGGGTATAGGCGTTGCGAACCGCAACCACCACCAACGGCAGGGCAGTAAGGAGGAAAAGGCCGATAAATTGAGCAGGCTCGATAGCGCGTGTTTTACTCACGTGATCCCTGATCCGACGACGTAACTCTATCTAGTTAGCACACATGTGATCCCAGGGCAAGTGACATGATGATCGCGGATGCGGTTCACACGGAGCCCGGGTACCCGGATGAAAGGGCAGGCAAGTCGTTTCCCGACCGAAATGGGCCGGCGCCCCGGCCACCCCCTTCTTTTTCTCCGCGACAACCAGGGCGGCCCGGCCGCACCCCTCTTTTTCTTCGGGAGAGGAGCGGTGGCCCGGCCGCACCCTTCTTTTTCTCCGCGACAACCAGGGTGCCCCGGCCACCCCCTTCTTTTTCCTCGGGAGAGGAGCGGTGGCCCGGCCGCCCCCTCCTTTTCCTCCGCGACAACCAGGGCGGCCCGGCCGCACCCCTCTTTTTCTCCGCGACAACCAGGGCGGCCCGGCCACCCCCTTCTTTTTCTCCGCGAGAACCACGGTGGCCCGGCCACCCCCTCCTTTTCCTCCGCGAGAACCAGGGTGGCCCGGCCGCACCCCTTTTTTTTCTCCGCGACAACCAGGGCGGCCCGGCCGCACCCCTCTTCTTCTCCGATGATCAGGCACCGGCCCTGCCCGCCGAACTTTTCTGACGCCGGGCACAGCCGGTTACGGTAAAATCAATGCCTTGCGCCGGTCACCCGACCGCGATAGGATGCAAGTATGAATCAGAGCAGTTCGAAGCCCGTGGATATTTCGGTCATCGTGGTGAACTACCGAAGCGGCCTTCTATTGAAAAAATGCCTGGAACACTTGTTTGCCGCGCGGTTCCCGGGTCAAATGGAAATCACCGTGGTGAACAACAGCCCCGGCGACGGCTGTCAGGCCATGTTGGATCAATATTTCCCCGAGGTTCGCCTCATCGCACCGGGTAGAAACCTGGGATTCGGGCCCGCCTGCAACCTGGCTTTTGCCGATGTTCGCGGCGAATTCGTGCTGCTGTTGAACCCCGATGCCTTCATACCGGAAAATGCATTGGAGATCAGCGTGGACTATTTGCGGCAATACCCCAAGGTGGCCGTTGCCGGCGCTCAATTGACCACTGAATCGGGCGAGTGGCAGCCGTCCGCCCGCTGCTTTCAATCCGTTTTCGACAAGTTCTTCGTTTTGAGCGGCCTGTCCGCCAGGTTCCCCAAGAGCAAGCTGTTCGGCCGCGTGGATATGACCTGGTGGGATCACGGCGAGCCCCGCGCCGTGGATTGGGTGGTGGGCGCCTTCTTTATGATTCGAACCGAAATGGGCCGCGCCCTGGACTGGTTCGACGAACGTTTCTTCCTGTACTTCGAAGAACTGGACCTGTGTCGTCGCGCGATCGCCGAAGGTTGGGAGGTCCACTATCTCCCCGATGTGATCGTGCCGCATGTGGGCGGCGCCTGCAGCGCGGAGATGGACCCCGCCACGGTTTCAGGCGCCCAGATCACCCTGTTTCGCTTATTTGCCGAGGCGCTTTATTATGCCAAGCACCACGGCCGAATCGGCGCCTTGTCAATGCTTGGCCTGGAGATCTGGTGGTGTCGTCTCCGTTGGTTGCGAAACCGCCTGAAGCGCGGTGTCGAGGCCGAAAGAAAAGCACAAGCCCTGGCCCGGCACGTTGCCATGATCAAACTGGCCCTCAGCGAGACGAACTACGGCACACACATCCCCGCTATGCCCTGGAACCCGGACCCAAAGGCCTACAAGGAGAGCTTCCCATGAGCGGCCGCCCGCTTCTCGCTTATCTCTGCAGTAAATACCCCGCGGTTTCCCATACCTTCATCAGCCGGGAAATCCGCGGCTTGAAGACACATGACATCCCGGTCCAACCCTTCTCCATGCGGCCGGGCGAGGTGCTTCCCGGCGCCGATGACTGGGAAAAGGAGCAGTTGGCGAGTACCTGGTGTATCCATGGCCAGGGGCTTTGGTCGGTATTGACCTACCAAGTGATTCAATTTTTGCGGTTCCCCTTGGGCTACTTGCGGGGTTTGCTCTTTGCCCTGGCCTTGCAGAAAGGCCGCCCCAAGGAAAGCCTCTGGGCCTTGTTCCACTTCCTGGAAGGCGCCATGTTGGCCCGGCAGATGGGCAAACGAGGCTTGTCTCACGTGCATGTGCACTTCGCCGGACCGGAATCCGCGGTGGCGCTGTATGCTTCCAGGGCGTTCGGCATCACCTACAGCTTTACACTGCACGGCCCGGATGTCTTTTACAAGGTGGAGATCGGCAACCTAGCTGCCAAGATGCGCCACGCCTCGTTCATTGCCTGCATCAGCCATTTCGCTACCAGTCAGGTACTCCGAATCCTGGGTTCCGAGGCCCTGGCCAAAACTCATATCGTGCACTGCGGCGTGGACCCCGGGCAATTCGCGCCGGTGCACCGGACCGCCTCGTTCGAGGACGAACCCTTCACCATCGTGTGCACGGGTCGACTGACCTCGACTAAAGGCCAGGCGCTGTTAATCAAAGCCTGCGTGCGCCTTGCAGAGGAGAACCGGCGCTTCCGCTGCGTACTCATCGGCAGCGGCGATGAATGGGAAGCCTTGAAACGGTTGGTGGCGGAGCACGGATTAGAGAACTCGGTGGTCCTAACCGGCGCCCTCCCGCAAGAAGGCGTGCGCCGAGAACTTGCCAAGGCGGATCTGTTTGTATTGCCGTCGTTTGCGGAAGGCGTGCCGGTGGTGCTGATGGAAGCCATGTCGATGGAAATTCCCTGCATCACCACTCGAGTGGGCGGGATTGCCGAATTGATCGACGACGGCGTGAACGGTTGGTTATTGCACGCCGGTGATCTCGATGCACTGGCCGACAACCTGAAAGCCAGGATGGATGCCTCCGAGGAACTGGCTGAAATCGGCCGGAAAGCCAGGGTGAAGATTCAAGAAGCCTTCCATATTGAAAAGTGCACCCAAGGCCTGGCCGAAATCTTCCGGCAACGACTTGGCTGAAATATAAAGGCCCGCCGGCCTCCCGGCAGACAGGCCTTCGAGGGAACCTGAAGTCCGCTTACAGGAGGCCGCCGCTGCCGCAGCTCAACCGCCGGGTGGCGAAAGCAGTGCAACCGCTTGTGTTGGTGTGTGTAACACTTACATAAGCATTACTTACGGACGGATAACAGCGGAAGTTTCCGAGGCCGGGAATGGGGCTGCCCAGATCCTGCATGTTGGTGGCGGACCAGCTGTAGGTGCCGCCGCCACCGGGATAGGTCCAACACTGGTACCAGCCGCCACCCAGATTTTCGCACATAATGGTCGTGCTGCACGAGGCGGCATTGACCGGTTGGAGGTTGTAAGCGCCGAAAAGCAGAATGGAAGAGAGCGAAACGATTAAAATGGTCTTCATAAGATCTCCATAGAATTGAAATGTTGTAAGGCAAATCAGGTATATTTAAACATCAAAGGAAGTAAGCATTCAAGATAAAGAAGCATGAATCATCAAAACCTCATTTCGGTCATGCGCAGCGATCGATTATCCGAACGGTACCGGGAGTTGCGACTCTTTTTTCAAAAGATACTTGTGCCGGCCGGTAGGGCTGCCGATAAGAAATATGTACAAAGTGACAGATTACTGTCAAAAAGAGCGACATTTTGTCGCCCTCCGTGGAAAAATTCGCAGGGGCATGTCTCAGTCGTAAGTGACGGAACCCTTATTTTTCCCCGGCCCAAGAACAACGCCGTTACCGATCAGTCTTAACCGCACCAACGCATCAAAGACATCAATACACAACACAGTTCTTTGAATTCAAAGGGTTTAGACCTAACGGGCGCCAATTGCCGGCGAACGGCAACGTAACGCTTTAGTAAAGTGCAAACCTTCTTTCACCGTTTCAACGTTACCTTATTTAGGCGAAGTACAACTTCACTACTCTTTGGCACGGAACTGGCTAAGTGATATGCTGAAGAGTTAAGGACGAAATACCCATGGCAACTTTCAGAAATCTCCTCACACTTTTTTCTCCACACTTTTCATCCTCTTTTTGGCCTACCATAACTTCTTCCCAAGTTCACCCTGCCAATTTGATTTCATCGAAAGTTGCCATGGGCTTCATTCCACACCGGAAAAAGCCGGTTCCCCTCTAAGCGAGCCCTCCCCGGGCTACGCGCTCCCTGGTAAAACTTACTTCTCTCCTCCATGGGTCTCGTTCGCGAGGCCTTTTCTTTTGCCGTCAGGCTGTCTCAGGACAATCCGCAAGGCTTGTCTCTTCCCCGGTAACTTGCAACTTGCCCCTTATAACTTGAAAACGGCGCCGCAGAAAGCGGCGCCGTTCTTAAATTAAAAGCAAACTACTTGAAGCTTGCGGCTTGAAGCTTGAAGCTTGT
>JASJCB010000149.1 GCA_030066195.1 Acidobacteriota bacterium | reverse complement strand
CTCTTTAATATAGTTACTGGCCAACAACATCTTCCGGATATCCTCAGCCCTCTCCACCGGCAGGTGGTAGGCTTGATAAGCCAGGTAGGCGGCGGCCAGATCTTCGATCTTGGGCTCACCGGTGAAGAAGTAGGGGTCCAGCGGTTTGTCCATCATGGGCTGGTAGTACTTGGCTTCCAGGTCGACCGCGTTGCCCATTTCCACGAAGAGCCAGGTAACGGTGAGGCGGTTGTAGATGCCCTCGTCCATCAACTTGACGAAACCGTCCTCGGTATCGACCGGTGTCTTCAAGACCTTTGTCAATTTCTTGCGAATGGCGCTGAAGCGTCGTTTTCCCGGTGCCCGTTGCTGCTTTTCGGTAATTGAATTCTCGGCAACAAATGCAGCCCAGGCGTCGGCCTTTTCTTTCAGGGTGGCGGCATCATCGATCCCTTCGGCGATCAGTGCGATCTCGAAGTAAGAAAAGCCGGTCTCTCCTTTTTCCGATAGCTCGCTATATAACTTATCCAACAAATCGTTGCCGAACGCAAAGCCGTTCAACAGAAACACAAAGCACAAGACGCGCATGACGATCCTCCTGGTCATCCGGGGCAGTCAACCCGGGGCAGCGTGCGGCCGCAAAAAAACCGCTTAGTCCAAAACCATCATTATTCATGATTCCGAGCTTCATTCAAAGCAAAAGCTGTAAATCTTGTGGAAATCTATGTTAAAGGGGGTGATCAAGCGCCGGCGGCAACCTGGAGCGAGGTGCGCGTGACCCGGCGAGCGGGTATCCAGGAGGCGCCTAAAGCGAGCACAAACAGGAAGAAAGCGCCGACCACAATGGTGACGGGATCCAGGGGCTCCAGGCCGTAGAGCTGTCCGGCCAGCAAGCGGCCCACGAAGAAGAAACCGACGAGTCCGGGTATAATACCCAGTACGGCCAGGACCATGCCCTGCTTCAAAACCATGGTCATGATGCGGCGATCACCCGCCCCCAGGATCATGCGGATGACCAGTTCGCGACGCCGCAGGCCCACCTGGTAGGCAACGACTCCGTAAATGCCGACGGCAGTCAGCAGGGCGGCAACTCCGGCAAAAAGCGCCGACAAGGACATGGCCAGCCGCCGGTTGCCCATGCTGTTGCTGATGACCTGGTCAAGGGTTCGGACGGTGATTTCCTCCAGCCGGCCGTCAACCCGGCGCACGGCTTCCTGCATGGCGGTTTGTAAACCCGGGTCGCGGCGTTCGGTACGCAACACATAGCTGCAACCGTCCAGGGGAAACTGGCTCATGGGCAGGTAGATTTGTACCTTGGGTTCCTCTTCCATACTGACCTGGCGGATATCGCCCACGACACCCACGATCTCCCAGGGAACGCCGCGCGGATTGTCATCGCTGAACCAACGCAACTCGATACGTTGGCCCACGGCGCGTTCATCCGCCAGGAATTGTTTGCAGAAGGCGCGGTTGACCAGGGCGACCCGTTGAGAGCCGACCACATCCAGATTATTGAAGTTGCGGCCGTCCAGAAGCGGAATTTCCAGAGCCTTCAGGTAACCATCCGACAAAACGTGAATGTAGGATACGGGCTGCTCGGCCAGGGGCTTGCCGGCGCCCTCGAATTGGAAGCGTGTCCAGAATCGGCCCGCGGTAGGCAGGCGTATGGCGGCGCCCGCTTCTTCCACGCCGGGAACGGCCTTCAGTTCGCGAAAGAGGCGTTGGTGGAACTCGATCAATTTCCGGTCTGTATCATAGCGTTGTTCGGGAATGCCCAAGCCGAAAGTCAGCACGTCCTCGGTTTGAAAGCCCGGATCGGCGGCAAGTACGTTGAAGAAGCTGCGCATCAAAAGTCCGGTAGACAGCAGCAATATCGTACTGAGCGCAACCTGGGCGGCTACCAGGACACCCCGCATGTGCGAACGCACCCCGCCCGGTCGCTGATTGATCAGGGACAAAAGATCGGTACGCCTGGCCAGAAGGCTGGGCACCAAGGTGAAGAGCAGGGTGGTCATGATAGCGACAACCAGGGTCAGGACAAGGGCCTCGGTGTCCAGGGACAAGGCGTCCAACGGCAAGTCCGGTACGGGCGACGCGCCGCCCAATAAAGGCAGGGCTCGGGGCAGCAGGAGCAGGCAACCGTGCGCGACCAGTAAACCGCCGAGACTGCCCAATATGCTGAGAACGGCGCCTTCCACCAGGAATTGTCGCGCCAACTGAAACGTGCCCGCACCCAAAACCGAGCGTACGGCGATTTCCTTGCCGCGAGCCAGGAACCGACCTGTCAATAAGTTGGTGACATTGGTGCATGCGATCAGCAATAACAAGAGACCGGCGCCCGTCAACAATAACAGGGGGCGACGGTTCTTACCTCTCAGTTCCTCGTGCAGACCGACTACCTCCCCCCTGAAATCCTTGTTCTGACTGTATGAGCCGGCCAGGCGCGTGGCGATCCCCTTGATCTCGCTTCGTGCGGCCTCCAGGCTGCTGCCCGGATTCAAACGCGCCACGGCGCCCAGGGTACGAATACCGCGCGAATTACCGTAGACGGCGTGATCGATGGGGATGAAGGCAGCGGGTACCCTGCCCGACATGGGAAAGTCGAAGCCGCTGGGAAGAGCTCCGATCACGGTGTAGGGCACTTCGTTGACCAAGAGGGTTTTACCCAAAAAATCCGGGTCGGCGCCGAAGAGTTGCTGCCGGAGACGATCATTCAGCACAACGAGCTTCTCGCCCCGGGTCTCTTCTGCCGATGTGAAGAAACGGCCCTGAGCCGGAGAAACGCCCAAGACGTCAAAGAAGGCGGACGTAATCTGCCCTGCATGAGCCACGCTCAAGGGTGCGTCGTCACCGGGAACGCGAAAGCCGAAACTACGAGGCAGGTACCCGGCCATGGCCTCGAAACTTCGACTCTGATCCTGCCAGTCCTTGAGATTGAGCAAGGAAACACCCAGTAATTCCTGGTTGGGCGACACCTCATGCAGGGCGACGATACGATCGGCGGCGGGGTAGGGCAACGGACGCAACAACAGAGTGTTCATCGCCGAAAACATGGCGGTATTGGCGCCGGTACCCAGGGCCAATGTAATCAGTGCGGTTATGGTAAAGACAGGGCCGCGAAGCATGGATCGGAAAGTATATCGAAGATGGCGCAACAAAAAGACAGTCTCCTCAAATGACGATCAACCCATACTCTAACATTCAAGTGACCAGTCGCAAGTTGCAACTTGCATGGGGTAGCACACCCTCCATGACCCCAAAAGGAGGAAAATCATTGCGCTACAAGGGGTTATCGATCATGGGAATCTCTTTTGCCGTGTGCTCGAACAGGTGAATCCAGAGCAAAAATCGGCCTTAGGGGAGGGGTCTCGCGAGGCCGGGGGCAAGGCTGCTTGTAGGCCTGTTGTTACACTCCATGCTCCATGACATAGGATGATCGGTTTGGACGTGGGCATCACATCTCGATATGACCGACCCTTCGGTTGGATGGTTGGCGGCGGTCGGGTGGGGGATGACATAACCCGGGGCTCCTTCGTCGCCCCGGGCTTTGATCTGTCGCCCTCACAAGTTCGGGCTTGAGGGCTTCTCCCAAAACCACTTCGAAAAAGGACCGTTTGCCGAAAATTTGCTGGAGCCTATTCTGACATATCCAAACGAGAATCTTTAGTAGCGGTAGGCCGGAGGGAAAAGTGAGGGATACCAGAAAATGCTGAACATTGAGGCGGAGATGGTCTTGACCTACCTGTCCCCGTTTTCTTTTATTGTTTGGTCGAGATTCGGCTCAGGGTTTCCCAGCCGACACACGGTAAATGGAGAGGTCATCCATGTCACCGGCGCGGACCGTGATCAGCTCTCCATTGGACCCATAGAGGCCGCCGCCGTTGCCGAAAACCGTATCGAATTGACGAAGCGTTTTTCCCGCTCTGTCGGTGACGATACCCTCGTGGCCCCCGTTCTCCGGGGTCAGTCGTAGCAAGAAGACAAACCCTTCATCGAAGCAGACGATCCGGTTGTAGGTGGGTAGCTTGTCGGAGAAGGCGTACTTGTAGAACGACTGCTGCTTTAACCAGGGTCGGTCCTCCCAACTCTTTTGTATTTCTCTCGTCATGTCGCGGCGGACCAGTTCCAAGGAGAGCTCGCGGATCGGTTTCCCGTTCACGTCGCTGATCTGAACCTTGTTGGTGGCGTTGTCACCGATGAGAACCTCGTCCCTCGTCTCGTCATAGCCCGTGATCAGTGTGGTCGCGCCGACCACCAGCGCGACTCGCCGTTGACCGTTTTCAAAGAAGTATCGCCACGTCTTGTCCTCGATCTCGGCCAGTTTGCGTTTCAGCTTGCCCTTGGTGTCATAGGTGGCCAGTCGTCGATAGGGTCCCTCCCAACTGAAGTTGCCGACCAACAGCGTCTCCGGGTCGACGACGGCGAACAGGGGTACCATTCTCCGTCCCACCTCGAGGAAAAAGGCGTCCAGATACCTGCCCTCCTCATCGAACACTGTGACCTTCCCGGTAGCACTGTCGAATACATAGAGGCTGTTTCCCTGGAACGAGAGGGCATTGGAGTTATTCCGAAACACGAATTCCCCCGGACCCTGCCCCTGCCTTCCGAATGAGGTCAGATAGTCGCCGGCGGCATTCCAGACATGGATGCGAATCGAACCTCCGTCGAGAACATACGTCCGGCCGTCCGGAGCGACAGCCACATCGTCGACACTTCGGAGAAAGAGATCGGATTCAAGTGGGATCGATTCGAATACCTGCTGAGTCTCGAAGTCCGGATCGGCGTCCAGACACAGAATTATGAGAAACAGAATCATGGCGTTCCTCCGTAATGATTCTATATTTTCACATGCAAAACCCACGGGCAGGTGCATGGCATCCTATTCTACGGCTGGGTGCTGACCGGCTCCCATTGTTTCGGCGGTGGGGATGTTTGTGGGCAAAACTTAAGCTGCTGAAAACTTTCTTGCCGCGTCGACATCCTGTAGTCAGCACCTGGAATAGTTGTGCCATTTCAGTTTATTTAATCACCCACAATTAATTTGTGTTGTCGGATAAAAGACTTGATCATTACGCGATTTAACACATTTGATTCCGGTTCATTCTACTGCTCCCAGATCCCAACGAACGGAAGACAGCCGGCTTTGGACCGGGGTTTCCAGCCCGGTGAAGACAGCGACGAACCGGCTTTGTTCAGCATGGAAACCACACCGGTCCATCCCTTCTTGCGCTAGGCGTTCATCGAGGCCCGAAACCGTCCCGCGCTCTCGAAAATCCAGGAATGCAAGGTTGGGCTTGAAACCCTATGCCCTGTCTGCGATGAACGCATTCCCAAAGATCAACATCTCCCTGGCTCTCAACTGGTACGGCAGGATATGACTGTCTCGGTTCAGCCTGGTCGAGCCGGAGCTTTTATGCTCCAGTTGTACATGCACCACATCATCCCCTTGCTTGAAGGGAATGGCGTAAAGCAAGTCGGCGATCGATTCGTTCAGCTTCTCGCCGATATAGGTTTCCTTTGCGTTTTGTAACCGGTCCAGATCCAAATGGTTCAATATCTTCCCCTGAAGGAATTTTTTGAAGAACGATTTGGCTAGTTCCCTGTCACTCAAGGAGAACCGAACGAAATGATCATGTGATTTTGGTAAACGAAGGGGCAAATCATACTCCTTACCAATGGGTAAGGAGAGAATTCCCACGACGGGTTGGCAATCCTCAACATAATGCCTGGAAAGAGGAAACGCCAGGAATTATTGATACTTCCGGCTTGAGACGGGTGGCGGCCGGTTACCGGAGCCTCGATCCATCATGGAGAGTTCGATGCTTACTTTTCTTCCGATTTCTCTTCCAGGGGAAAGACCAGTCGGTAGGGATACGCGCGACCGCCCCAGGAAACCTTCATCTCAAGCCGCAGTCTGCCGTTTTTCAAAGGCAGGGGGTGTAAAGGGCTGCTGAATTGGATCGGGTAGGCTACCGAGAAGAACCGGCCCGGTTGAACCACGATCGACGGTTGGGTCAGGGCAGGATCGACCGGCTGGCCGTAGAGGGTGTAGGCCGCGGGATCTCCCTCCAAGCGCAGCAGAATGGCGCCCGGCTCCAGGGTCATGGGCAACAGGCTCAGGTTGGTGATGCGCCAGCGCCATGTGCGGTTTGCCTCTAAGCGCAACTCCAGTTCCAGATCGTTGTCCCGATAGCGGTAGACCCCTTCCTCTTCCCTCTCCCAGTATCGCGCTTTATCGGGAGGGGTGTAGAAGGGGCTAAGGCATCCGCATAGAAGCAGGGTCGAGGTGATCAGCACGAGACGCCGCATGCTCAGCGCTCCTGTGTGGTGTATTGCCAGGGCTGGTAGATGGGGTGCCCGGTTTGCGGGTCTCGAATGCCCAGTTGATATTGTAAGGCCGGATACTGCTGTTTGCTGACCAGGAAGAGGCCGTCTTCATCGGGCTTCAACTCCTTGTATTCATCCACGGCAGAGTCCGTGTGTTGGCGAACGCGACATATAATTTCGCCCTCGAATGGGAATTCGAGATGCGGACGAATGATCAAGACGCCCGCTTCTTCCTCCAACGAGCCGTAGACGCGTGGGATGCTGCTGATGCGCTCTTTCAAGCGCTCGCTGTCGCGGTCCAGTAGATCGTAGAAATTATTGGCTACCTCATCGAAATTATAACCGGCCGCGCGAAAAGTATCTCGCCACAGGGTCAGTCCCTCCAAATCCTTGGGGGCATCGTCCCTGGCCATGGCGCGCAGTATATTGCCCGGCGCCCGGTCGCCGTATCTGAAGACCAGCGCCGCTACGAAGCGCTCGCCCAGGCTATAGACCAGGTTCGCGTCGTGCCTGGCCGTCAGTCGGTTGTTGTCGAACATATCTTCCAGTTCCAGTTCCTTGCGCTGGTAGACCAGACAGGCTTGCAGGTTTAAGCCGTCCAGTTCGTCACCCTCGTGACCGAAAAAGCGGTGCTCCAGATACTCGGCAAGACCCTCATGGAGGAAGCGCGTATAGCGGAAGGACTGGGACATGCGCCGGTTGGAAAGAGATTCGATATAGACGTGGGTGGTCTCGTGGCCCAGGG
The DNA here is from genome assembly GCA_030066195.1 of Acidobacteriota bacterium. Classification (GTDB taxonomy): domain Bacteria; phylum Acidobacteriota; class Holophagae; order Acanthopleuribacterales; family Acanthopleuribacteraceae; genus JASJCB01. Next base: position 14,061 of record JASJCB010000149.1, on the reverse strand, counting down.
TTTGTTTCAGCTCGGCGGGCGACAGACTGACCAGAGCGCCCAGGTTGAGACGAATCAACTTGCCGAAAGCCAGGCCGGCGGTATGCGGACCCGCCGGCGCCGTTGCATCGACGGGAATTTCCGTCAAGCTCTCGGCCTGGAAGAAATCCCGAACCGTGTTGTGGATCTCGGGTGCCGCATCGATCATCTCGCGAGCGCGGCTCTCCAGGTTGGCCGGAATGTGGAAGACGTAGGGATCGGCAAACACGCGATGCGTACGCCAGTCCACATAGACCGGCTCCGCGTCATCATCCGTGTCAGGGTCTTCCAACCAGATCAGGTAACCGACCAGGCCGATCCAACCGAAAACAGCCAGCGTTCCCGCGCATCCAAGGGCAATACGCCCCGGCCAATGTGCACGCCATCTGTCCAAGGCCAGGCTGATCTTGAAACCCGCTCCTTGGAACAGGTACCAACTGCTCAACAGCAAAACGGCGGCAAGGCAGGATTGAAACTTCACCGCATCCCAGGGAATGACCCAGGTATAGCCCTCCAGAACCGGCCGAACCAGGGTCAAGGGATTGATCACCTCCACCTCGGGGAATTCCCGGTGGACCAGGATGTAGGTGAACACCAGCAACGCGGTCAGCAACCAGTTGAAACGCCTCAAGAACGAAAGCACCAGACCCACGCTTAGGAACACCAGAATTTGCAGGGCATGCAGAAACAGGGCGGCGCCGATCAAGGGCCAGTGAAAGCCGTGGTTCAATGAGTCCCGAGACAGCAGATGGAAGCCCAACGAAACCAGGGCTTCAACCAGGGGACCGCTGAAAAGCACGACAAAGGCCAGCAGCAGTTTGACGATAAAGATTCGCGTGCGCGAGGTAGGTAACGCGTCCAGGAAACGGATGGTGTCCATGTCCTGCTCACGCACCAGGAGTCCGCTGGTCAGTGCGTAGCAAGTGAAGAAAATGATCACCGAATACTCGATCCAGTCATTGCGACTGATCAGGTCGAACTGCAGTGTGAGTAGGTTCTGATCGGGGAAATCGGTCAGCGGCACAAACAGCAAATCGGCGCCGAAAAGAAACAGCACCAGATACCAGAAGGGCCTCAGGTTGTGCCACTCCTTCAACCACAGCCCGCCCATCAACGCACCTCCATGCGTTGCCAGCCGGTGCCGATGTCGCATTTCAGGATTTCGGAGCGCATGGTGAAGGACCAGGCCAACAGGGTGCCTCGTCGGAAACCTTGAGGCAGGCGTTGCCAGGTTGCCAACCTGCCCGCGTTCATGTCCTCGCTGTAGACGTCGTCAGGCGTAATGGTGTTGCTGTCATAAGCCAGGCGTGTGTGATTGAAACGGATGCGGGTATCGTCGTCCAAGGCCTCGACCAGCTTGTATTCCAAAGCGTGGCTGTCCCTGGAAAGCTGCACCAGTTTCACCGCCCCCTGAAGTCGAGGCAGGGCGGACAAAGATTCCTTCATTCGGCGTTGGTGATGACGCAATTCTCGATCCCACAAGCTCAGGAAATCATCATAACCGACACCGGAAAGTTCCTGAAAGACTGTCGGGAGCGCGTTGCGATATTCTTGAACCGTGGCCCGCGCATCCACCGGCGGCACCTGCCCCAGCTTGCGACGCAGCAGGTTTTGCAAAACATCGGCGCCGTACTGCCGCGACAGCAAAGCAAGCCCCGACCAGGCCACGCTGCCCGCAATCGATTTCCCACGCTGTTCACGGAAGCGCAGCCATTGGTCCAAATCGGTGCGGGTGATGCCCTCCGGGGTGCCGTAAAGGGCTCTCAGCATCAGGGGTCCCGTGCTTTCCATATCTTCCTCACGGCCCTGGCTCCAAAAAAAGGCGAAACCGTCCAACAACCAATGATTGCGCTCCAGGGCTGCCCGTCCATAAGTGGCCTTGTTCAGAAGTATGGGCAGCAACCAGGCCAGAAACGCCTCGCGATCCCAGGATTCGGGGTCGTAATGTACCCGCGCCAGCAGGCCGTCCTTGCCTTTCAGGTAACCCAATTCGTATTTGTCGGGGTCCAGGTCGCGACGTACGGTGATAAACACCGGGGGCAGGCGCTCCATGTCCAGGAAATCTTTGACGCCGGCCAACTCCGCGTGAAGCCAGTTGAGGAACTCGCGGGGCGCACTGTTATTCAACAAACCGGTCTCTGCCATATGTACCTGAACCTTGTCATCGGTCACGGCCATAGCGTCGACCAGGGTATAGGGTTCGGGTTTCTCGCGACTCTCCAGAACGCTGATGGAGAAGATGACGGCCACCATGACACCCGCGATGAAGACCTTCTCGCGGTAGGACATCTTCACGGCCAGACCGGAAGCAAGGGAGCCCTCACGCGTGGCCATCATGGCCAGGGAAATGAGGAGAGCGCCCAATGACCAGAAAGCGGTGATGCCGAGGTCGTACAAGGGTAGGGCGTCGCGCTCCACGGCGAATCGGTTGGGATTGATCAAGCCAAAGGGGCCAATTTCAAACAGTCGCAACTGGGAGGCATTGTCGATGGCGACCAGTCCGGTAAACACTACGAACACGCAGAACAATCGATAACGCCCCAGCAGGCCGTAGGCAAAAAAGCAGGTATGGGTGAACAACAGCCAGGCCGCGGTTCGCGCCAGGGCAATGCCCACAAACTTCATCTCGATCGGCTCGCGACTCAGGGCAATGGCAGAGGTCAAGGCGAACATGCCCAATTGAATCGCTAACAAGACAGCCAGTCCCAAAAACCACTTGGCCGCAAAGACCTGGTAACGACCCACGGGCAGCGATTCCAAAAAGAACTGGGTCTTGCCGGAATACTCTTTGCTGACCAGGAAATGACTGAGAACCAACCCGCTCACCAGAGAAGACAAACCCAAATAAGCCCGATACGCCTCGTGCACGCCGGGACCGTTGGGATTGGTGTAGTATCCCAGCAGGATAAGCAGGAACAGGCCGCCCGTGAGTATGGTCAGCACCAGAAAGGCAAGCCAGTGTTCGCGCAACTCCTTGCGCAGTATGACCATCATGCGAGCTGAATCCTTTTAGTAGTCAAAGCCAGAAAGATATCTTCCAGAGTGAGTGTGTGACTGTCTACACCGGACCAGGCCTCCGAGTCGCCTTCCAGCACGAGAGTGCTCTGCCTGGGTTCCTCGGCCAGTAAGGTCAGGTTTTGCGCTTTCAAACGGTCTACCAGGGCTTGCTTGCGCGCGGGTTCCCGCCACACCTCGGGGTCTTGCGGACGGTAGCCGCGAATCCCCGCGTAAAGCGTATCGGGGCGCCCCTGGAAACACAATTTGCCCCGGTCGATGATGCCCACATGATCGGCAATCCGCGCCACCTCTTCCACGATGTGCGACGAAAAGAAGGTCGTGCGGCCCTCGGTCTCGGCTTGATGACTGACGATATCCAGAAATTCACGCCTGGCCGCGGGGTCGAGCCCGCTGGTCGGCTCGTCCAGAATAAGGATGCGCGGCCGATGCGCCAATGCCAGCGCCAGTGCCAACTTCACTTTCATACCTTGCGAAAGGTTGATGACCTTGCGATCCATGGGCAGTTCAAACGTATGCAACAAGCGCAGGAACCAGGGCTGGTCCCAAGTCGGATAAAAACGACTGACGAACTTGCCCAGATAACGGCAGCTCATCCAGGGATAGAAATGCTGCTCCTGCGAGACGTAGCCGATCCGGCGCTTCTCTGCAATATTGGGCCGCTTGGCGGTGCGCCCGAACAAATCGATGACGCCCTGATTGGATTTCTGGATACCCATCAGGATCTGGATAGTAGTGGTCTTGCCCGCACCGTTGCGACCCAGGAAACCGTAAACGGAACCCTCGCGTACACAGAGATCCAGGCCGCGCAAAACCTCATAATTACCGAACCGCTTTTGCAACCCCCGCGTTCGCAACAGTACGCGCGGCGGTTGGGAAAGGGTTTCGGTCTTTTGGGATGCCTCTGTCATGGAATACCGGACCCGGGATAAATTTGTGCGGCCGTGACCGCCAGTTGAGTTTAGCTTAAACCGGCACGGATTTAAAAAGGAAACGGTTGGGGAGACGTTTTCAGTCGGCTGAAGGAACATCGGTCTACGCCTTATCGCCAGGTTAGGGAAAAACTCATCATGGGCCTGCTCCCGATCCTGAGGATCAGAGACTCGTCATATTCGGAGGAACAATTGAATATCTGACGCCGGCTACGTTGTTGTTCCCATTGGTAACAAAGTTCCTAAAACCTGAAACTCGATTGTTCCCGGGAACAGTCGAATATTTTATGCATTGTCCTCATGTGTTCCCGGGAACAAGCGAGCGCCGGACGCGGGCTTTTCATGTCTTCCCGGGGAGATTTGAGTCAATTAGGCGTGACCGGCTCATGTTCACGACTTCTATGATTCGGCCCTCGGGTTCAAGCAACCGCCGCCCGGAATTTTTCGAGGGTGATGTTACGGCCGCACAACACCACGGCTACTTTTTTGTCTCGAATATTTTCCGCATCCTTCATGCAGGCGGCCATGGCTACCCCGGCAGCGCCCTCCAACATCCAGCGCTCGTGCTCGGCGAGTGCTTTCATGGCCTTGTGGATCTCTTCTTCGCTGACCAGTATGCGGCGGTCGATGAGGTGTTTGCATATCTTCAGAGTGATGCTCCCCTCTTCCAAATTGCCCGCCGTTGCATCCGAAATAGTCTCCCGCTCGGCTACCTCGACGATGCGGCCCGCGTCCATGCAGCGGTACATTACCGGCGAGGCCGCCGCCCAACAACCGACGATTTGGGTATCAGGCCGTAAATGCTTCAACCACGTGCCGATGCCGCCGATCAAACCGCCGCCGCCGACCGATACGTATACCACCTCTACATCTTGCAGTTGTTCGTAAATCTCCAGACCGATCGTGCCCTGGCCCGCGATCACTTGGGGATCGTTGTAGGGGGAGACGAACTCCGCACCCGTTTCCGCTGCAACGCGGCGGGCCTCCAACTCCGCGGCCAGGCAATCGCCGTCTACCTTTTCCAACGTGGCTCCCATACGCAGGATATGGTTCAGTTTAGCGAGGGAAGCATTCGCCGGTACGAATATCCGAGCTTCGATACCCATGATTTGCGCCGCCCTGGCCACGCCCATGCCGTGGTTGCCCGTGGATGCGGCAGTGATCCCGGGAATTCGGTTTTTCCATAGCGCCAGTTTGTTCAAAGCTCCGCGAAACTTGAAGGAGCCCGTGCGTTGCAGATGCTCACATTTCAAGTAGAGATTACAGCCGAGCAACTCGCTGAGCGCGGCGCTGAATCGCATGGGGGTAGTTATTACGCCGTCTTTTATGTCCTTGATGATGTAGTCGGCTTCAGGGATGAGGTGAGGTGACAACATTTCGTTCTCCTTGATCTAAACAATCCCCAGATCGGTTGCCCGGCGGCGAAAAGCTCGAAGCGAAACTTCCAAAAGCGCTGCCGCGGCCACATCGTCCCCCTCGGTCTCAACAAGGGCGCGTTCGATTTCTTCTCGGCTCAGGTCGCCCGCCTTGCGGACGTTCGGGTATTTGGAAATCAGTTGATACAGCGCTCCCCTGGATATGCCGAACGAAGCGGCGGTTGCCTTCAATTCCCAGGCGTTGTTGCGCAGTGTATCGATGAGGGTTCCCTCGCCGATTTCGGCCGGCTTTTTCTTCGGTTCTTCCTTCAGCCCGGTTGGTTGCGGCAGTACCTTTTCCAATAATTCGGCAACCTTGGGAACCATGCTCAGGGTTGGTCGACCACGACAACCGATGACCAGTTGGCGCACCACATTGCTCAACTGCCTCACGTTGCCCGGCCAGTGGAAGGCCATCAGTTTTTCGACGAGATCGGCAGGAAGCCAGGCTGCTGCTTTGGGATCCGAGGTCTGCTTGAAGAGGTCGGTCGGCGGTAGTTCTTTTTTGGCGAAAAACATGAACAACCTGCCGAAATCCTCCATGCGTTTGCGGAGCGGCGGCAGGCTGATTTCATAACCGGCCAGACGATGGAACAAGGGCGCCTTAAACGAGTCTTCCTCCATCCTGGCGTCCAGGTCAGCATCCGTGGCGGCGATCAAACGCGCGCTGAAAGGGATGGATTGTTGCGAACCCACGGGCGAGATGACCCCGTTCTCCAAGGCGCGTAGTAAAAGGACCTGAACTTCGGCGGACGCTTCGCCGATCTCGTCCAAAAACAGGGTACCGCCGTCCGCCTGCTTGAAGAAACCCAGTTGGTTGCGGTCGGCGCCGGTAAACGAACCCTTCACCGCGCCGAACAGCTCGGAAGCGGCAAGATTCTGGGGAATCGCCCCCATATTGACGGGGACAAAAGTTCCCCCGGCTCCGCTTGCCTTGTGAACGGCCCGCGCGACCAACTCCTTGCCCGTACCGGACTCGCCCCGAAGCAGGACCGGCGTTTTCAGGTCGGCAACCTTGGCGATTTCTTCACGCAATATACGCATCTCAGAACTACAACCCACCATGCCGTAATCCGGTAGGATGGAATCCTCTTTGTCAACGACCAGACGCAAGAACAGCACGATCCGACGAGCCAGGGAGATTACGACGCCCTCTTCCAATTCCCTGCTGGAAAAATAGCAGCTGTCGGATACCCGCTCCCCGTGACAACGAATCTCGGATCGGCATTGCCCGACAATCAGTCGGATTCCGCCGGCGTCCCCGGGCATCAACAGAAACGGCGTACGACTGAGAAAGGAATCCAAGAGCGGTTTACCCAGCGCATGACTCGGAGCGTGGAAATCGGGAGTTGTTCGCGAGATTTCGCGACCGCGGCCGCTTTCGGCGCCGTACAGGACAAGGTAGTCACCGATACGTTGAAGGTTGGGATGACAAATAATGGTCAGGACGGGTATGCGTCGATCTCCATCCGAGCTTTCGCCCTCGGGCATCATGGTTGTGGGTTCGTCCTGGGTCACGGGTCGCTCCAATCCTTGGCAGGTGAACTCAGTTTATAACGAATCGGGAAACCCAGGTCGGGGAAACATGTTTCCCACGAGCCGGACTTCCCCGCTCACAATGTGGCTAAGGGTCTGCGCGCCTGGTGAACGGCGACGGTACGGAACATAAACATACGGAAGGATACTTCACTAAACCCGTTGCGGCGGAACATCTCGGCCAGGGTCTCGGGATCGTGAAAGCCCATGGTGGAACCGGAGAGGTAGGTGTAGGCATCGGGGTTTCCGGCAAAGATACGGCCCAACAACGGTAAGGCCAGACGGAAGTAGGCCCGCACGAACGGCGCTGTCACGCCGTGCGGGGGCATGGTATCCAAACATACTACCCGGCCGCCCGGTTTGACCACGCGGAAACACTCCCGCAAGGTAAGATCGATGTCTTCTACATTGCGCAGCAGGTAGCCGAATGTCACGGCGTCGAAGGAAGCATCGGCGAAAGGCAATTTCATGGCATCGCAACCCACCCAGCGAAGACGTTCGCCGTTGGGACGCGTGCGGCCCTTTTGCATCATTCCCAGCGAGAAATCACCGGCGATAACATCCGCATCGGGGACCTTGCGCAATACCTCGAAGGCAATATCGCCCGTACCGGAGGCCAGATCCAAAACACGAGCCCCGCTTTTCAGGTCCGCCTGCTTCACCACATACCGCCGCCACCTCTGGTCCCGGCCCAGAGTCATGATGCGGTTCATCAAATCGTAGTGCGGCGCCAGTTCATCGAACATGACGCGAACCCGGTTTCCTTTGCTTTCAGTGGTTGTCACGACGCCCTCCAGCCGGAATTATGGAATAACCCGGCCGGATTGGCAAACGAATTCCAAATTCGTCCGGCTTTCCGGGTTATTCGGCTTTTGCCTGCTCCAGGAAGCGTTCCATCTTGCGCAGGCAGGTAGCGCGGATAACACGGGCGTCCTTGTTTTCCGGGTCCAGGATCAGGACCTTGTCGCAGCTTTCAACGGCTCTGACATAGTGCCGTTCAACCATGTACTGGTTGGCCTTTTTCAAGGTCTCCTGATTGAACTTGTCCTCGTAGGTCTTCTTGTCCCGGGTTTTGCGTCGGGCGCGGTCCAGCCTGATCCGCAGGTCGTCCACCGAGGGATGATCCGGCTTGAGACGAGTCAACTGTTCCAGGCCGGTCGCCGCTTGATCGAATGACTCGCGGCGAATGTGATCCTTGATGGCGTCGATGCGCTCGTTGACCATCTTGTTCATCAGTTCCTTGTGCGGGTCGTGCCCGGCCGGGTTCGGCTTGTCTACCTTGCGCAGGACCTTGTCCAACTGCCGCGCCATTTCCTGAAAATCCCGGTAGCGGTGCTCGCGATTTTTTTGCAGGGCGGTCTGTACGATCAAAGCCAGGTCATCGGGAATATCTTTCAGCGTAGGCGGCGACTCGTTGACGATTTTGACCATGGTCTTGCTGACATTGCGAGAGAGAAACGGGTTGGCGCCCGACAGCATTTCATAAAGGATGACGCCCAGGCTGAAGATGTCGGCTCTATGATCGATGGTCAAGCCGGTAATCTGTTCCGGCGCGATGTAATTGATGGTCCCCAGCAGCATACCGGAATTGGTCAAGTCACTGTCTTGAAGGCGGGCGACGCCGAAGTCCAGCACCTTGACCAGGCCGTCCTCCATGATGAAGATATTGGCTGGTTTCAGGTCCCGGTGCGTGATGTTCTTTTTATGCGCGGCATGCACCCCCTCGCAGACCTGTTTGACGATGCGTAGGATACGCGGCAGCGGTATGGGCTCCTTGCGCTCCAGAATGCGATCCAGGCTGATTCCGTCCAGGAACTCCATGGCGATGTAGCAAATATCGCCGTCGGTGCCCACGTTGTAGACCGTGATCAGGTTCTTATGTTGCAACTGGCCCAGGAGCGAGCCCTCGCGGTAGAAGCGCTCCTGCATATCCTTTTGACGCATGGTCTTGGGGTTCATGGTCTTGATGGCGACCAGTTTGCCGATTTGTGGATCGACACCCTTGTAAACCACGCCCATCGAACCACGTCCCAGCACGGACAGGATGTCGTATCGTCCCAGTTTTTTGATCATAGTCGCCTTTGAACCTCACGGCTATGAGGGGTCGGGGGCTTATTGTGACATTGCCCGGAAAAATTGGCAATCGACAATTGCCGCCAAAATCCCGTTAACAGTCGGCCTCAATATTCGCCTTTTGCGCGCCGATGACGATAAAATACTTTGAGTCGCGGATCAGGCGATCGCTAGACGAGATTGAATGAACCGCGAAACTGTCTCGGAAACCGCTCGGAAGGTTGTCGAGAAAATGGTCAGGAACCTTGTCAAGGAAATCGGGTAACCCCTCGGAAATGTCATGGTTAGGAAACAAGAGGGCAAAACGGAAGCGGTTATTGGGAATGATGCGGAAACGAACGTGAACCACCGGGCTGCCGTGTTGGGTATTCATGCCGGCGCTATCGTCGAAGTGGTGCTCTTCCTGACAGCAGGGTTATTGTTGGACCTGTTTGTTTTTGACGGCAATCGCTTTTGGGATGTCAAACCACACCCGTTTTGGATCGTCGTCATCATGACCGGCGTGCGCTATGGCACGGCCGAGGGCTTGACGGCCGCGGTTGCGTCCACGGCCGCGCTGTTGATCGGTAACTGGCCCCAACAAAGCATCGACCAGGGCTGGTACGACCATTTGCTGGGTATCTGGTCCCGCCCCTTGATGTGGTTGTCCGGCGCCGTCTTCTTGGGCGTGTTGCGCGCCCGCCAGGTCAGTCGAACTCGTTCGTTGATTCAGGAGATAGCGGAGCGCGACGAAAAGCTGAAGAAAATCAACAAGTCCCATGGTCAGGTCAGCCGACAGAAAGAGGCCCTGGAAGAACTTGTTGCGGATCCACTGGACACGGCGATTGAATTGTACAACACCGCTCGCGAGGTCGAGAAAATGGATTCGGTAAAGGTCATGGCATCTGCAATGGACCTGACCAAAACCATCCTTAATCCCGCCAAGGCTTCGATTTACCTATTGGTGGACGACGTGCTGCAAGCGGGTATGCAAGAGGGTTGGTCGGAGGAAGACAAATACCTTAACTCCTTCCGCTCCAATTCGGGATTGTTCACCGAGGTGGTGGGCCGACAGCGGTTCCTCAATACCACACGCCCCGAGGACGAGAGGGTGTTGGCGGGTCAGGGCGTGATGGCGGGTCCGTTGATCAATCGGAACACCGGTGAAGTCTCCGGGATGCTCAAGATAGAGCGTATCCCCTTCCTCGATCCGGACTCGAGCACGGTCAAAAGTTTCGAGATATTATGCGAGTGGCTCGGCGCCCTGCTGTCCAACGCCCGCAACTATCGCGAAGGGAGAACGAACCCGCTCGGCGAGAGTCGCCTGATGACCCAGCGCATGTATCAGCGCCATGTGGAGTTCCTGCGCAGCCTGTCCGGCCGGCTCAACTTCGAGGTATCGGTGGTCAGGATCCAATTGGGACAACCCCATCGGCTTTCCCTGAAAAAACGCAGGCGGGCCGCGACGATCCTAGCCGAGGTCGTGAACATTTCACTGCGTCAGACCGACTATGCGTTCGATTATTTAGAGCGGGGTTGGTCCTACGAAATCCTGCTGCCGGGGAACAACCTGGAGGGCGCCTACTTCGTGGTGGATAAAGTTAAATCGCACTTCGGCCGGCGTCTCGAAGAAGAATTGCCCGATGTTCAATTCGCCATATCGGCGGAGAAGTTGGCCTGAATGAGTACTGAAACCGAAGAAGTCATCACTGTAGAGAAAGCCGGCCGTGAAGATATTCCCGATGTATGCCTGATCCTGGAAGGCAGCTACCCTTACGTTCAAGACGAGAGTTCCGATTGGACCCATGCGCTGATTTGTAGTTTGCCGGATTTCAAATTCCACCTCTACTTGTTGCTTACACCCGGCATCCCGAAAAAAAACGCTTACCGAGTCCCGGAAAATGTGGTCGGCCGCACCGAACACATGATCGGGGAGTTGCCGCCCGGCGTCCACAAGATCAAGCATATGCACAACTTCCCGGCCCGACTGGAAGAACCGCTGCAAAACCTGCAACACCGCAAGGGCGGCTTGGAAGACGTGAAAAAGCTTCTTGAAGCGCTGACACCTCACCGCGATAAACTTGGGCGCCACATCCTGCTGGATGCCTGGAAGTCTTGGAACATGTTGCTGCACATGTACCAGGCTGCCCAACCCAAGGCCTCCTTCTCTGCATATTTCCGATCCTGGCGAACCATGGCCGGGGACCTTTATTCGGTGCTCCTCGGTCCGCTTCCCAAGGCCGGGGTCTATCATGCCGCCTCAACCGGTTACGCCGGTCTGTTTCTGGCCAGGACCGCTTTGGAAACGGGCCGACCGGCGCTACTGACCGAATATGGCGTCTATGCTGACGAACGCCGTGTCGAGACTGCCATGGCCGAACTGCTTTACGATATTCAGTCCGACAACCCGGCCGATGAGAACCTCTCGGAACTGCCCCGCGATTTGTGGGTGCGCACCTTCTCGAGTTATGCGAGAGCCTGTTACCAATCCTGCGCCGAAATCATCACCCGATTCGAAGCTAATCAAGCTTCCCAATTGAAAGACGATGCGCCTGCCGGAAAACTGCGCGTCATTCCCAATGGGATCGACCGCGAGCGCTTCAGCGCCCTCGAACAACGGAACGAGGGCAGGCCGCCGACAGTGGCGCTGATTGGGCCCGTGGCGCCGATCAAGGATATCAAAACCTTTATTCGCTCGGTCGATGTCCTACGCCGCCTGACCCCCGAACTTAGTGCCTGGGTGCTGGGTCCCGCCGGCGAAGATCCGGAATACTTCGAGGAATGCCTGCAATTGGCCTACTCCCTCAACCTGGAAGGCGTCCTTAAATTTAAGGACCGGGTGAACGTGGAGAAATACCCGGCCATGATCGACGTGGTAGTGCTGACCAGTATTTCGGAGGCGCAGCCGTCGGTGATCCTGGAGGCCGGTGCGGCGGGCGTGCCTTGCGTGGCGACCGACGTGGGCTGCTGCCGCGAACTGATCATGGGCGCCGGAACTGAGGAGCCCAAGCTGGGCCCGGGCGGCGGCATCACCCCCCTGGCCGATCCCGTCGCAACCGCCCAAGCCTGCTTCAAGCTGATCGACGATAAGGCCCGGCATAAGCGCTGTTCCCAGGCCCTGAAAACTCGCGTCGAGCGTTACTACTCGAAAAAGGACCATGATCGCGCCTACCGCGAACTGTATCACTTCTACCTGAAACAACCCACCTCTCCCCAAGGAGCATTCGAACGATGGCCGGGACTGGATCTCACCTACGTAAGCTGACACAGCCGGACATTTTCGAGGGCAACCTCGGTGCGGCCTTCGCCGCATCAGGTCCCTGGATCGTGACCATCCTGTGTCTCAGCGTCAGCAGCCTTATTCCCAACCATCTCCTGGACTTTCCCACGGTGTCCCGGTTTCGACTGATCATGATCTACAACTTCTGTTTCTCGTTGGTGTTTTGCGGCCCGCTTCTGTTGGTGTTGAACCGTTGTCCGGGCGATAAAACCTCCGTTATGAAGAGGAAAGGCTCCTTCAACACGTTCCTGGGATCACTGCTGACCATCCTGTTGACCCAGGCGCCGATTGCGGGCCTCTTCTATTGGCTCGTTGCGGACACGGAGCCTCTCATCAAACTCGCGGCCTTCGTCAACTACTTCGCCGTCTGCACACTGTGGCCGGCAACGGTCTTTCTTTCGACGGTCAAAACCTATCGGGAGATCACCCGGACTTTCCTTGCGGGCCTGACGGTTTCCCTGGGCCTGACCCTCCCGGCGGCCTACGCGGGCACGACGACCGGTATGCTTATGGGTTTCTCGCTCGGCCTGCTGATCGTGGTCTTCACCGCGATCGCCCACATCCTTGCCGAGTACTCAGGGCAGCGCGGTTACCCCTTCGCCTTCTTCGCCTGCTTTTGGGAACACCGGGACCTTGCCTTCGGCGGTTTGGTCTTTTACGCCGCCATTTGGGCCGACAAATGGGTAATGTGGTTCGTCCCGGAAAGAGAAGAGATTGTGCCCGGCCTGCCTTCCTATCCAGATTACGACTCGGCCATGTTCTTCGCCTTACTGACCGTCATCCCCACCCTGGCCGGTTTCCTCATGCACCTGGAAACCGGTTTCAAGGAGAAATACCTGCGCTTCTACCGCGTCGTCCGCGGGCATGCCCACTATGACACCATCCAGGAAAACTTGCAGGAAGTGATCAGCTCTCTTAAGGAAGGCAGCCGCACCATCCTCCTACTGCAAGGCACGGTGACCCTGGCGGCACTCATCATTGCGCCCAAGGTTTTCGGGGTCTTCAACCTCAACCCGACCCAGGTATCCATGTTCCGCTTCGGTGCTTTGGGCGCCGCCTTCCACGCCATGACAGCAGTGATGCTGATCGTGCTCCACTTTTTCGACTACCGGCGCATCGCCCTCTACCTGGCCTGTACCTTCCTGGTGCTGAACACCGGCTTCAGTATAATCAGCATGAAGATGGGCTTCGCCTACTACGGTGCCGGCTACTTTGTCAGTGCCCTGCTGACCTGCGCGATTACGGTCGGCGCCGTCCTCCGTTGTATCGATCAGGCGCTATACCAGATCTTCGTGGGCAACAACAAGTCCGGCAACTTCTCAAAAAGTTCGGGCAGGGTAATGGAAAAGTGCCGGCCATTGAATCAACCAGGCGGCCGGGGCGGCGGCAACTTTTCCGCCGGTTTTTGAGGCGAGGCCCGGGCACCGGGCACCTCACGAGAGGATTTCAATAGGCGGCCGGGGCGACGGCTGGTTTTCCGCCGGTTTATGAGGCGCGGCCCGGGCACCGGGTACTTCGCGAGAGGATTTCAATAGGCGGCCGGGGCGGCGGTAACTTTTCCGCCGATTTTTGAGGCGCGGCCCGGGCACCGGGTACCTCACGAGAGGATTTCAATAGGCGGCCGGGGCGACGGCTGGTTTTCCGCCGGTTTTTAAGGCGCGGCCCGGGCACCGGGTACCTCACGAGAGGATTTCAACAGGCGGCCGGGGCGACGGCTGGTTTTCCGCCGGTTTTTAAGGCGCGGCCCGGGCACCGGGTACTTCGCGAGAGAATATTGACAGGCCCCGATTCGGCACTTTTCCATTATCCTGCC
>JASJCB010000034.1 GCA_030066195.1 Acidobacteriota bacterium | reverse complement strand
CACCTCCTACACCTCGCTGGACTGGATTCTGCCGACCTCGGGTAAGCCCATCGTGGCGCCCGTGGCCTTCACGGTGATCGCGTTCGAACTGACCATTTTGTTCGGCGCCATCTTTACCCTGTTCGGCATCATCTTCAATGCGAAACTCTTCCAAAAACGCAAGGTCATCTACGACGATCGCTTCACGGATGACAAGTTCGGTATCTTTATCGCTTGTCCGCCGTCAGAATACGACGCGATGAGTAAAGTGATGACCGAGTGCGGCGCCGAGGAGGTCAAACGTGCTTAATAAGAAGCTGTTATGGGCCCTGGGCCTGATAAGCGTCGGTGTGCTGCTGACCGCGGGTTATAACCGGCCCTACCGCTGGTGGCCGGTCAATGACATGTCCGAGCAACAAATCATCAAGCCATTCAACACCGATAGCCTGCGCACGCCCCCGGAGGGTTCGGTAGCCGTGGATGCTTGGGAGCCCGCGCCGACGATCATGACCGTGGCCACTTGGGAAGGTAAGAATCCCATTCCCCTGACCGACGAGTCGGTCGCCATGGGCAAGGCCACCTACGACATCATGTGCAAACACTGCCATGGTCCCGACTTCGGCTTGACGCCCGACGCCAAGGCGCCGGTACAAACCGGTAAGCGCCCGGACGGCGTCGAATTCATGATCATGCCCGCCGCGCCGATCAGCCTGGTGGTCAACGCTCAGCGTACTGATGAATACATCTACGCCGTCATTTCCAGCGGTTCGGCGATCATGAGGCGCCTGGACTATCACCTTGACCCCGAGGAACGTTGGCACGTGGTGAACTACGTGCGTTCCCTCGCCAATCAATACAAAGCCCAAAACCCGCAATAGGGCTGAATAGATAAGAGGTAAGAGCTGTGTCTCATCACCATCATTCCGATTACGTCGAGGTTATCAGCGCCAAGGGGCCGACGCAGTTATCAGGACGGATGAAGGGCATCTTCATCACCATGGCAATTGTGGGTATCGCGGCCTTCGCTCTGGGTCTGCTTGTGGACCAGAAGGCGGCGTGGATAGCCTATTTGCATAACTTCTATTTCTTTACGGGTCTTGCGGCCGGCGGCCTGGTGGTTGCCGCCATCATCCAGGTGGCGCGCGCCATGTGGGGACGTCCCATCAAGCGCTTTGGTGAAGCGTTCGGGGCCTTTCTGCCGCTGACCATCATTTTGCTGTTGCCGCTGTGGTTCTTCGGCGCCGAGCACTTGTACGAGTGGGACGAATGGCCCGAAATGAAAGCCCAGTACGAACAAATGGATTCGCTGAAGAGCCAGTTGGCCTCTGCAAGCGGCGAAGCCAAAAAAGAACTGGAAGTCAACCTGAACATGGCGGAAGCCTGGGAAAGCGTAGAGCACAAGTACCATCACAAGGTATGGTGGCTGCAAAGGGACTTCGTCTTCGGCCGCGTGCTGATCTACCTGATCCTGCTGACGCTGCTGGGTATTAAGTTCATGAACCTTTCCCGCCGTCCCGATTTGGGTCTGGCCAACGAAAAGAACCCGGACCTGTGGCCGCAACCCGCGGGCTGGGGCGACCTGGACGCCGAGGTGGGCAAAGCCCAGGCGGGCATGAGCAAGTGGGGCGTACTCTACTGTTTCGCCTTTGCCTTCCTGATCAGCATGGTCTCCTACGACCTGATCATGTCACTGGATTTCCGCTGGTTCTCCACCATGTTCGGCGGCTGGAACTTCACCAGCTACATCCTCATCAGTTGGGGCACGCTGTACCTGGTTGCCACTAACCTGGGCGACAGCTCCGGCCTCTCCAAGTACTTCCACAAACTGATCTACCATGATCTGGGTAAACTGGTCTTCGGTTTCACCGTAGTCTGGGGTTACCTGTTCTTCGCGCAGTTGATGGTGATCTGGTACGGTAACCTTTCCCACGAGAGCGGTTACCTGATTACTCGCATTCACCACGATGTTTGGGCCAAGTACGGCTGGACCGCCGCCGTCATGGTCTTCGCCATTCCCTTTGTCCTGGGTCTGGGCAAAAAGCGCAAGATGAAACCCAAAACCTACAGCGTGGTCATCCTTATCAGCATCATGGGTCTCTGGTTGGAACGTTTCGTTTTGATCGCCCCCGCCTCCTGGCACTACATCCGCACCCCGGGTGAAGGCGAGGTCGCGGGTTACCAGCCCGGTGTAGAAATGCTGTTGGGTCTGGACCTCGTAGTTTTCCTGGGTTTCCTGGGCATCTTCTGCCTGGTGGTTTCCCGCTACCTGTTTAAACTGCCCTTGATGGTCATCTCCGATCCTCGATTGGACGAAGGCGTCAACCGGCACTAAGCCCGGCAATGTTTTTCGGGCCGAAAAAGCCGCTCCGTCCGGGGCGGCTTTTTTATTTTGGGCCCGGCACAAGGCGCCCGGTCAAAGAGGGGAACTGCCGTGCTTGGAGACCCTGATCTTTGCGATGATGCATAAGATCGCTGCCTCGAAAACACTGATAGGTGTAAGTCGGCATCTTACTCCGAGCGATAAAGTGCGTATACATGAGTCCCGTACCCTGGTTTGCGACCGAAAAAGAATCATACATGCATCCCGGAGTCAACTTATTGGGGACGCCGGGCAAGGCGCCTGGTCAAGGAGAGGAACTGCCGTGCATAGAAATCTTGATCTTTGCGATGAATGCATAAGATTGCTACCCCGGAAACCCTGATACAGGTAAGTCGGCATCTTATTTCGAGCGTAAAAATGCATATACTCGCGTCCGGGACCCTGGTTTGCGACCGAAAAAAGACCATACATGTATCCATGTGGCAACATCCTTGCGCCGGGAACCTCAATACCGGATTCCCATGGGTACCCCATTCAGCCGGGGAGGTTCCCACATGTGCAAAGTGGGTACTTCCCTGACAGAAGGGGGTACCCTCCGGAATCCATACCCATACTTCCTGAGCGAAGGGAGGTACCCTTGGAATTCCCACCCGTACATCCCCGGCCGAAAAAGTTAACCAAGGGCCGCATGTGGGTACCTTCCTGAGGCAAGGTAGTACCCACTGAGATACATGTAGACACTTTTTCAGACGTCCAAAAGGATTGATCAATCGTGGTAAAACCTTTGATTCAATAGCAATAGATAAAAATTTTCACGAATGGAGGGCCGGCGGCGGCCGGGCGTTCATTCGATTTTGACGACCTGCATTTTATGCGGACATGAAATGGGCTTTCCAATTCGGAAAGCGGCTTTCAGTGACGCGAGGAAAGGCGGGTGCGATCATACCCGAGCTTTCTGCGCCTCCGGGAAGGATGTCAAGCCTGCTCCGGCAATCAGCACGGCTGCCAAAAGAAAGGCAAGCCTATTTGCCAACACGGTAATCCGCGTATGGTTCATCATTTGCCGTCCCCTCCGAATCAAAAAGCGGTCAGGTGTGCACGGGACTGCTACTACCTTACCCTATAAAAGGGAAATCCCGTGAAATGGTAGGGACGCATCCGCTGACCATTCCACGGGATGGGAGGGTGCCGCAATGTCTTTTTATAAAGGCAAAGCCCGTGCCGGCGCCGAATAAAGTCATGCCAAAATCCAGGAACCCCGTCGCAACAAGGGTTTTCGTTGAACTACCATTCAGTGTCATCTTGATACCCTCGGATAAAGGGGGAGTTGTGTGGGGAATATCTCTCATCGTGGGGACTATTCCACACCGGGTTCGCACTGATCCCAAAACAGGATTTCCCGGGAAAAGGCGGCGTCGCGGCTACTGCCGTAACGCCCGTTTCAGTGTTCAGGCCCGAGCTTTTTGAACCATGGCGCGGACGCCGTCGGCCACGGCCAGAGCCAGGCTGACTTTGCCCAGGGGCGCACTGATTTGAACGCCCGCGATTTTATCCAAGATGACTTCCACGTTTTCCAGCGCAATGGCCAGGCCCGTTTCCCGGGCTTTATCGCCGCTGCCGGCGTCGCGCATGCGGGCCATGGTTTCTTCCGGGATGGTAATGCCCGGCACCTCGTTGTTCATGAATTCGGCATTTTTGTACGAGGCCAGCGGCCAAACCCCGGCCACGACCGGGATGCCCAAATGCGCCACTTTTTCATGAAAATCCAGAAAGGTTTTGGCATCGAAAACCGGTTGGGTAATGCAGAAGTCCGCACCGGCCCTGGCTTTCCACTCGAAGCGGCGAATCTCTTCTTCCTCGTTGACCGCAACCGGGTTCAAGGCCACGCCGATCGCGTAGGCGGTCGGCTTGCTGAGCGGGTTGGCGCCGATATCCAGCCCGTGGTTCAGGCGTTCGATGATACCGGTGAGACCGATGCTGTCCACGTCGAAGACCGCGGTAGCGTCCGGGTAATCGCCCAGCTTGGGAGGATCGCCCGTAACGGCCAGGATGTTTTTCAAACCCGCCGCGAAACCGCCCAACAGGTCCGACTGAATACCCAAAATGTTGCGGTCGCGACAGCAATAATGCAGGATGGTCTCCATTTCGACCTGCTGCTCCGCCATCAGCGCCAGCACCATGGGCGACATGCGGCTGGAGGCGCGCGGCCCGTCCGGGATGTTCACCGCGTCTACGCCCGCGTCCTTCAATTTCTTGATGCGTTTCAGGGTTCGCGTGGGATCGCAGCCCTTGGGCGGTACGATTTCCACGGAATAGACAAACTCGCCTTCCTTGATCTTGCGCCCCCAATTGGAGCGTTTCTCCAGGGGCACTGCTTCCACCGGATGGTTGCGGATATCGGCGGGTTTGGCTCGTTTAGCGCGGGTTTCGGCCGAGAAGGCGCGACCGTGACCGATGGCCTTGCGCATGGCCGCGATATGCTCCGGTTCGGTGCCGCAGCAGCCGCCGATCACGCTGACGCCCAGCTTAAGGAAACGCTTGGCGAAGGTTTCCATGTACTCCGGCGTGCACAGGTAGATGTTGCGGCCGTCCACGCTCTTGGGCATACCCGCGTTGGGGATGGCGGCCAGCGGTTTGGAACAATAGTTGACCAGTTGTTCCATGACATCGAAGATGACGCGCGGGCCGACCGAACAGTTCAGGCCGATGACGTCGATATCCAGGGCTTCCAATTGAGGCACCAGGTAGACGGGTTCCGTTCCGTAGAGCGTCTGGCCGTAATCGTTGATGGTGAGACACGCGATAATGGGTTTGTCCGAAACCTCGCGAATGCCCCGCACCGCCTCGCGCACCTCGGCCTGGCGGCTGAAGGTTTCCAGCACGAACAGGTCCACGCCCTCCCGAGCCAGGACCGCTGCCTGCTCTTTGTAGGCGGCATAGACCTCATCGAAGGAGGTGGGCCCGTAGGGTTCCACCTTGATGCCCGGGGGACCCAGCGAGCCGGCAACCAACACCTCGTCGCCCGCGGCCTCTTTGGCCAGGCGAACCCCCTCGGCATTGATGCGCTCCAACTGGTCTTCCAGGCCGAAATGGGTCAGACGGAATCGATTGGCCCCGAAGGTGTTGGTTTCGACGACATCCGCGCCCGCTTCTACGTATTCCCGGTGGATGCGAGCCACATAATCCGGGTGGCTGAGGTTGACCTGGTCGAAACTCTGGTTGATGAAAATGCCCCTGTCATAGAGGCGGGTTCCCATGGCCCCGTCCAAGAGAATGGGTCGGCCTTGCTTCAACAGTTCACGGAACGATGTTTTCAACGGAGGTGCTCCTTTGTCAGGTGCTTACCTCTCTCTTGTGCAGCTCCGGCCGATCCTACCCGCTTATGACCCACCTGACAAGTCTTAATCGGTTGAGTTGTCGTTTTCTCAGCCGTTCCGGCTGTCGACGGCAGCGTATTCATTGAGTTTGTTGCGCAGGGTTCGCAGAGAAATGCCCAGCATGCGTGCCGCGTGTGTCTTGTTGTTATCTGTCTCTTCCAATGTCAGTTCGATCAGCTTGCGCTCCATTTCGGAGACCGAGGCGCCGGCGCGCAACACGATGCCCTTACCGTCATCGGTCGCCGCTCCGGTCGCCGGCGGCGCGGACGAGGCGGTTGCGGGCGTAGCCGCGCCCATGTCCTCGTCCCCCAACTGCATCAGGTCACCCACCTCCAGGGTATCCGAGGCACGTAGGATGCACGCCCGTTGGATGGCGTTCTCCAATTCCCGAACGTTGCCGGGCCAGTGATACCTCTTCAAGATGTTCAGGGCCGCGGTCGAAAGACGAATCTGCCCTTTATCGCCGTACTTACCGATAAAATGATTGCATAGCGCCTCGATATCCTCCGGTCGTTCATTGAGCCGGGGGATCTCCAGGGGGATCACGTTCAGCCTGAAGTAAAGGTCCTCGCGAAAGGAGCCGTCGGCGATGCGCTTCTTCAGGTCGCGATTGGTGAGGGCGATGACGCGGACATCGATCTTGATGGGTGCTTTGCCGCCGATGCGGTCCACTTCCTGTTCCTGCAAAACGCGCAGCAGCTTGGCTTGCAGGCTCATGGGCATTTCACCGATTTCGTCCAGGATGATGGTGCCGCCGTTGGCGATTTCGAACTTGCCGGGTTTGGAATGCATGGCGCCGGTGAAACTGCCTTTCTCGTAACCGAACAGCTCGCTTTCCAACAGGTTGTCGGGCAGGGCCGCACAGTTGATGGCTACCACCGGCTTTTCGGAACGGTCGCTGTGCGCGCAGATGAAGCGGGCCAGCAGTTCCTTACCGGTTCCGCTTTCGGCCTGCACCAAAACGGTGGCGTTGCTGCGGGCGGTGCGCCTGGCCACTTCCAACAGCTTCTGCATCTTGGGCGAGCGGGTGACGATGCGATCGTCGCGGTCGGCGGTTTTGAAGACGTTCTCCGGGGTATTCTTGATCAGGGCGTTGTAGACCAGTTTTTCCAGGTCGTCGCTGCTGAAGGGTTTTTGCAGGTAGTCGTAGGCGCCCACCTTCATGGCCTCGACCGCGGTCTGAATGGTGCCGTAGGCGGTCACCAGGATAACCTCTGTGGCGGGGGAAACCTTCTTGACCTGGGTCAACAATTCCAGGCCGGTCATGCCGGGCATGCGCATATCGGTGATCAAGGCCTGGTAGGCATGCTGGGTAAGCTTGGTGAGCCCCGAGGTACCGTCGGTCGCCGAATCGACCTGGTATTTCTTGCGTTTCAATGTCTCCACCATGGCGAGCCGCATACCCGGGTCGTCGTCGACAACCAGGACGCGGTAGGCTTCAGGTCGGAAACTCATACGTACCCCCAACAATGTTCAATAGATGTAACGGCATGCGGCGCATACGGCTTGAGGCTCATATGACAACCTCCCCGCCGGCGGCCGGCAGGGAGACGATCACGGTGGTGCCCTCACCCACGGTCGAACTGAAATCGATGGCGCCCTCGTGTTTCTCGATGATTTGGTTGACCACGGAAAGGCCCAGGCCGGTGCCGCCCTGAAAGGTGGTGAAAAACGGGTCGAAGATCTTGGGCAGTTGTTCCTCGGGGATGCCTTTGCCGTTGTCGGCAATCACGATCTCGGCGAATTCATCGCGAGCCTTGGCGCGTATTTGCAGCCGACCGGAGGGTTCCATGGCCTTGATGGCGTTGTTGCACAGGTTCAGGATGACCTGCTTCAACAGGTGGGTGTCGCCCATAATCGTCAGCTCGGTCTCGGGCGGGTGGAAGTCCAGGTGGATCTTCTTGCGGTTGCGCTCCAACTCGAACAGGGGCAGGCTCTCGGTCAACAGATCGGCCACGGCGATGGGCTCACGCCTGGGGTCCACATTGGCGCTGAAGGTGAGGATATTGGCCACGATGCTTTCCAGAATCTGCACGCCGTGCGAGATCTGGCCCGCCAACTCGCCGCTTTCCCTACCCTCCAGATCCTTTTCCAACAGGCCGGCGAAGAGTTTGATGGACCCCAGCGGATTGCGAATCTCGTGCGCCAACTCCGCGGCCATCTCGCCCATGGCGGCCAGGCGGACGTTGCGCTTGGCCTGGCTCTGCAAACGGTTGATCAGGGTGATGTCGTTGAGCAGGATGAGCACCGACATGATGCCGCCGCCCTTGGGCCGCACCAGGGTGAAGGAGACGTCCAGGTCCATCTGCTCGCCGTCGACGACCACGGACATCTCGCGATTGGGCACGCGCGGCAGGGTGCTTTCGATACAGTTGTACACGAATTCCACAATGGGTTTCGGCAGGCCCATCTCCTGATAGTGGCCCTTGGGTTCCGCCACGTTGAACATTTTGCGCGCGCTGGGGTTGATGGTCTGCACCATGCCCTCCAGGTCCAACTCCAAAATGCCGGTGGTCATGGCGTCCAGCACGCCGCGCAGCTGCAGGCTGGTTCGTTCCTGCTCGATCAGCGAATGCTTCAGCTTCTCGTTGGTTTCGGTCAGTTCCAGGTCCAGGGCGCGGGTGTGCTCTTGAAGATCGTTATAGGCTTTTTCCAGTTGGAGAGAGGCTTCGCTGAAGGTGTTGAAGGCTTCCAGCAACAACTCGTTGTCGGGTTTCGGATCAGAAGTCTCCAAGCTCGAGCTCCTTCTCCAACTCGGCCAGGCGCTTTTCCCCGGCAATTGCCAGGAGCCGCCGCTTGGCAAACACGGCCCAGGCCTTCGAGGATTCGTCCTCGGCATAGGCAATCTGACCATAAATCCGCAGGCTCTGTTTGATTTCACCTTTCAGTTCATGCAGCCTGGCTATTTGCAGGTAGGCCCAGTCGCGGTCCCGTGCGTCGAAGCGGGTATCGGCCAGGATCTTGCGAAAGGCCTTTTCGGCGGCGAAGTAGTTGCCCAAGGCGTACATGCGATCGGCCTCGTATAGTTCGGCCTCGCGGTGCAAGCCGGGGAATTCCTTCTCCATGGGCGGCCAGGCTCTTGCGACGGCGTACAACCGGTCGGCCAGTTCGAAATCCTTCTCCTCCTGGGCGATCACGGCCACGCGGCGCAGGCGGCGGGCATCGTAGACGGTGCGCAGGTCGAACGACTGCCCGGCGGCCTCTTCCAGGAAGGCGGCGGGTTCCATGGTTCTACTTTGCAGCAGGGTTTTCAGGTAGAGGTGCCGGTCGGGGAAGCGGTCCCGCGGGCCGTAGAGCGCGGCGTAGCTGTCCAACCGGAAGCGCAGTTTTTCGTCGCGGCGCATGTGGTTCAGCAGCATCAGGTAATCGGTAAGCGGTTCCTCGAAAGCCAGGTCGAACCCGCGAATGCTGTCCTTGTAGTTCCACATGTTCTCGTAGACCTGGAGCGCGGAGGAGGGCAGATCCAGGCGCAGATAAGCCTTGGCGATCAAGTGGGGGTAGCGGGTCTCGGTGGTGAAGGCCAGCAGTTGACGATGGTCGTTGTAGAGCGCGTCCAAGTCCCAGTCGCGGCCGTCGTCATAGCGGCGCTGGATGGTGGTGAACAGCAACTGCTTGTAGAAGTCCCGGTACAAGCCCACATAGGGGCCGCGGTCGTATTCCGTGACCAGGTTGCGCAGGATGTGCAGGGCGCGGGTCAGGTTGCCGATGGCGGCCTCGTAATTGGCCATGCGGAAACTGTAGAGGGCGCGGGTGGGGTCGTCCAACACGCTGGAGCGGATTTTCTCGACCAGGTCCAGGTAGGTATAGGTTTCCTTGCCGACCACGGAACCGTCGGCGCCCGTGATATTGATGGCGAAATCGCCGATATGGCCGCGCTCCATCATGCGGGCGACACCCAGCCAGGCATGGGCTTCGGCCTCGGTGCCGGGATTGTCTTCCATGATGCGGGCGTAGAGGAAGGCGGCGGCCTCCCACTGCTGCAAGCGTCGGTGTAAATCGGCCAGGCGACGCAGGGAGGAGGCGCTGTTCTGACGACTGGGCCGCAGGTTATGCGCCAACAGGTAGAGTTCGGCGGCGCGGTTCAGGTCGCCCTGCTCTTCGAATTTGCGGGCATATTCGGCCAGCAGATCGGGGATCAGGCCGATGAAACGGCGGTGCCGATTCCAGGTATCGTCGAGAGAGACCGGGTCCAGATTGTCGGGGCGGCGGACGAACATGATGGGCTCGACCAGGTTCAACAGGGCGGGATCGATGGAGCTTTCCCAAATCAGATCCGCGTATTCGTAGAGCTTATTGAAGCGCCGCCGCTCCAGGGCCAGCTCGAACAGGGCTTTCAGGGCGGGGTCGCGATAGAAGGACAGCGGATACTTTTTGATCAGGCGGCCCAGGTAGAACTCGGCCTCGGCAGCGTGCTCGCGGGCATCGTACCAGTTGCCCTCGTCCCTGGATTCATGGCTTTTGGCCAGATAGATCCCGGCCAGCTGAAAGTAACTATGATCGGCAAATGGGGTGCTGGTATCGTCGTAGATGCAGCGCTCGTAGAGGTCGACGGCCTTGAGTAGGTTCCCGGGTTGACCCAGGGCGTAATGGGCGTCGGCCGCCAACATCATGGCCCTACCCTGACGGTCGATAACGGCCGGGGCAAGGATGTCGATAGCCTGCTGATACTGACCGTTTTTGAAGGCGGCAACCCCGCGCGTCATGACGTCTTGCATGTCGTAAACGGGTTTGGGAGGCGGCGGGGGCAGTTCCTTCCTGTCTTGAAAAGCAAAAATCAGGAGTACCCAAATAGGTGCAAGCATCATCAGCAAACCACCGTTCCCTCAGAAACTGCTTTAGTTTAACATGTTTGAATCATTTCCAGAAGAAAATGCATGTTTCCCCGTTCATGGGAGCGCAATCTGAAGCGAAAGAACCGGGAAGTCAGCCGCGTTTTGAATCGCTCTTTTCCGGGGAAAACAGGCGGAACGCATTCAAAAAGACGGCCCCATTCCCGGGGCAATTTCTCCCCCGCTCCGCTGAGGTCGGCCCCATTCCCCGGCATCGGTATTGTGAAACTCGGAAAAACAACATCAGGCCCGAGAACGGTGCTTTCGGCAATTGAAAGCGGGCTTTTCGACCCGGAAAAAGATAGGTTCGATATGCCGAACAGGCTATAACTCCCCAGTTTTGGTGCAACGGCGACTTTATTTCACAACTTGCGACTCGGAATCAGAGACCTCGCCATATGACCTGACGATACTTTTCTCGGGATACAACCTCGGTTGGATTTTGATTGGGTAGTTTTCCGGGATTGGGACCACCCTGACTGCCGTCAGGTAGCACCAATCCCGGGAATCATACTACCTTCGAGAGGCGAAGGTAGTCCTGTTCCCGGGATTGATTCCCCTCAATGATGCCGATACGGCATTTTCCCCGGAAAACGGCCCAACCAAACGTCATTTCGGGTTGTATTTCCCGATTAAGGGCAACAGCGTCGACATTTGGAAGCCTCAAAACCGGACTGAAGTTGTCAAATTTGTCGCCGAATCGAACCATTTCCAGGATTGGAGGCCCCTTTTCCGAATCGGAAGGTCTTTATTCCATTGAGAAAACCGCTTTTTTGGACCCGGCCGGACCGACTCCCGGGCCAGTTGTTGTGTTTTTAGGAACAACAATCCCGGCTCCTGGGAACGGAACCGTATTCCGCGAGCCTTCCGCTTATCTTCCCAGGAACGGGACCTACCCGACAGTTCAACATCGGCGTCATGGGCCGACCCAATGCCCCTCACGACCATTTCCTAATTGAACGGGCCTGCACAATAAGCTAAACTTCCTCTTTCCCGCATTTCGATCGGGGGAGGTTTTTGTGAAGAAAAAGAAGTTGATCACCTCGGCGCTTCCCTATGTGAACAACGTGCCTCACCTGGGTAATATCATCGGCTGCGTGCTCAGCGCCGACGTCTATGCCCGCTTCTGTCGGTCCCGGGGCTACGAAACCCTCTACATCTGCGGCACCGACGAGTACGGCACCGCCACCGAGAACAAGGCGCGTGAAGAGGGCATGACCCCCCGTGAGGTCTGCGATAAATACCACGCCATTCACGCCGAGATCTACCGCGACTTCGAAATCTCGTTCGACGCCTTCGGCCGCACCTCCGATCCCGAGCAAACCGACGTGGCCCAGGAAATCTTCCACGACCTGGACGCCAACGGCCTGATCTCCGAGCACACCTCCCAGCGCACCTATTGCGAGCACGATCAAATGTTCCTGGCCGATCGCTTCGTGGAGGGCGTCTGCCCCAAATGCGGTTACGAGGACGCGCGCGGCGATCAGTGCGACAACTGCGGCTCCCTGCTGGACCCGGAATCCCTGATCAATCCCCACTGCAAGATCTGCAAGAACCCGCCCGTGCGCCGCGAGACCACGCATCTGCACCTGGGTCTGGACAAGTTGCAGCCCCGCCTTCAAGCCTGGTTCGACCGCTCCAGTACGGAAGGCAGGTGGACCCGCAACGCGGTCACCACCACCGGCGGCTGGCTGGACCGAGGCCTTGAGGCGCGCGCCATCACCCGTGACCTGAAGTGGGGCGTGCCCGTGCCCAAGCAAGGTTTCGAGGGCAAGGTCTTTTATGTATGGTACGACGCGCCCATCGGTTATATCTCCATCACCGCCCACCATTTCGACAACTGGCGCGACTGGTGGCAGAAACCCGACGAGGTGGACCTGTACCAGTTCATGGCCAAGGACAACATCCCCTTCCATACGATTATGTTCCCCGCCTCGCTGATCGGTTCGGGCCGGCCGTGGACGCTGCTGCACCATATCAACAGCACCGAGTACCTGAACTACGAGGACACCAAGTTCAGTAAGTCGCGAGGGATCGGCGTGTTCGGCCACGATGTGCGCGAGACCGGCATCCACACCGACCTGTGGCGCTTCTACCTTTTATTGGTGCGTCCCGAAAACAACGACTCCGCCTTCAATTGGGCCGAATTCTTCGAGCGCGTCAACTCGGACTTCCTCAACAACATCGGCAACCTGGTCAACCGCACCCTGGTCTTCCTGCACAAGAACTTCGAGGGCCGCATCCGCGACCTGCCGCTGCCCGAGGAACACCAGGGCTTCGTGACTCAGGTCCGCGCTCAGTTGGACAAGGCGACCGCCGTCCTGGAAGAGGTCAAGCTGCGTGACGGCTTGCGCGAGGTGCTGGCCGCCGGCGCCATCGGCAACAAGTTCTTCCAGGACATGAAACCCTGGGAGAAGGTCAAGGGCGACGAAACCGATGTCGCTCACGCGCACGCCACCGTCTCGGTGCTGGCCTACCTGGTTCGCTCCCTGGCCGTGGCCCTGGAACCCTATATGCCCGCGACCTCGGCGCGTATCCTGGGTTTCCTGCAACTGGAAGACCAGACCTGGGAACAGGTGGGCCGCTTCGAAGGGCTGGACGGGCACGCAATCCGCAAACCCGAGATCCTCTACCCCAAGATGGACCCCAAGTTCGCCGAGAAACTGCGCAAGAAGTTCAGCGGCGACGCCCCGCAGTTCGGCAAGTTCCGCATCGTCGTGGGCGAGATCCTCTCCACCCGGCAACACACGGACACCCTCTACGTCATGTCGGTGGACGTGGGCGAGGAAACGCCGCGTTCCATTGTCGCCGGCCTGGCCAAAACCTACACCCAGGAACAGCTTCAGGGCCGCAAGGTCATGGTGCTGGCCAACCTGGCCGCCGCGGAGATTTCCGGGCAGAACAGCCAGGGGATGGTGCTGGTTTGCCGGAAACGGAAGAAGAAGGATGAACTGCTGGACGGCTCGCCGTTTAAGGTCGGCGATGTGGTGGAAGTGGACGACCAGAAGGTAGACCACGCCGAGATTACCATCGATGTCTTCAAGGGCGCCCCCTTCTCGGTCAAGGATTACCAGGTCCTGTTCGACGACCAGGCCTGCCGCATCGGGGACCAACCCCTGCGCACGGTGGAGTTGGCCGGTGGAAAAATCCGCTAGAACCATCAGCAAAACCAAGTTCTGCAAGCAGCCGGTTCACCGCCGCCACAAGGTCCTGGCCGAGTTGGCCCGAGAATTCCTGGCTCTGGGCGATTACCCGGGGTTCCTGGCCCGGTACGAGGAGATGCACGCCTGGTCCGAACTGGACCGCTACCGCGTGCCGCACTGGCTGGAACCGGAAGAGGCCCTGCGCGACTTCGCCCGCTTTCACGAACACCTCAGCGGTGGCAAAACGCCCGCCGACGAGGTGATCGCGACATCGCCGCCCGCCTGGGAGCCGCGCTTCGACGTGGAGGTGGTGCTGGACCAGGTGCGCACGCCCTTCAACTGCGGCTCGGTGCTGCGGCTGATCGATAACTTCGGCTTTCGCGGACTGGTGCACGCCACGCCCCATTTCAATCCCAAGCACCCGCAAATGCACCGCGCGGCGCGGGGTAGCGAACACTGGCTGCCCATCCGCTACGAGGCCGACCTGCCCGCCTACCTGCAAAACCATCCCTGGCCGAAGATCGGTATCGAGGCGGCTCCCGAAGCGGTGCCGCTGCCGGACTGGGACCCGCCGCCGCAATGCCTGCTGATCGTGGGCAACGAGACCTACGGCATCGCCCGCCGCATCCGCGCCCTGTGCGATCAACTGGTGGCCGTGCCCACCTTCGGCTTCAAAAACTCCATGAATCTGTCCCACGCTCTTGCGGTGGTCTCGCAAAAGATTGTTGAAAAACAGGCGCGACTACAGTAAGGTTACGCAAATTTAAGTTTCGGGGGTGGGCAACCATGGACCTGAATGACCTGCGCAAAGCCATCGACGATATCGATGACAGCCTTCTGGACCTTCTGAACCAACGCGCCACCTTTGTCATGGAAGTCGGCCGCATCAAAAGCAAGGAAAAGAAAGGGTTTTTCGTACCCAGCCGCGAGCGCGCCATCTTCGAGCGCCTGGCCCGACGCAACAAGGGTCCGTTTACGCCCCGCGCCATCGAGAATGTCTACCGCGAGATCATTTCGGCGTCCATCAACCTGGAGCACCCCATCCACGTCTGCTACCTGGGACCCCAGGCAACCTTCACCCACGCGGCGGCCATCAAGCAGTTCGGCAACTCGTCCCAACTGATGGCCGAGCGCAGCATTTCCAGCGTGTTCGAGGAAGTGGAGAGCGGCCGGGCCACCTACGGCGTGGTGCCCATCGAGAACAGCAACGAGGGCGCGGTGACCCACACCCTGGACAACTTCATTCACAACGACCTGAAAGTGGTGGCCGAGACCTACCTGGAAATCTCGCACGATCTGTTGTCCATGTCGGGCGAGATGAGTCATGTCAAGCGCATCTACTCGCACCCGCAGGCCATCGAACAATGCCGCCGCTGGCTGGAAAGCAATTGCCCCAACGTGCCCATCCAAGAAGTGGCCAGTACGGCCGGCGCGGCCCAACTGGTGACCAATGAAGCGGATGCCGCGGCCATCGCGGGCCAGGCGGCTGCCAGAACCTACGGCCTGAAACAGGTGGCGCCGAGGATCGAGGACAACCACCAGAACTATACCCGCTTCCTGATCATCGGCAACGAAGTGCCCCCGCCCACGGGTCGCGACAAAACCTCGGTTCTCTTCAGTTTCTCCGACCAGCCGGGCATCCTGGCTCGTATGCTGGAACCCTTCCGCAAGCGCGACCTGAACCTGGCCAAGATCGAGAGCCGCCCGGTTAAACGCAAAGCCTGGGAATATGTTTTCTACCTGGATATCGAGGGTCATATCGACGACGACCCCATCGCCAACGCCATCGCGGAATTGAAGGATTTCTGTCACCTGGTCAAGCACTTGGGCAGTTATCCCCGGGCTCGTTAACGCGGCTTTCCCCAGGCTCTGCTTTTTAATTCTTCTATTTTGCTTTGGCGTTCGCCCTTATTTTCGGCTTTAATAGTCAAAGATAGTCGCTAGTGACTTCCATCGATGCCCGGAACCGGGCCGAAACAAGCAAAAAACGGAGTGATTTTATGTTGCCCCTGATCAGTATATGCCTACTGGGCCTTGCCCCCTTTGACAGCGGAATGATTTGGACCAATGATGAAATGGAAATCTACCGCCCGCTGAGCCGCAATTTTGCCACCGTCGCCGAGGACGGCACCACCTTTATTTTGGACTACAAGGAATCCATGATCTACCGCATCGGTCCGGACGGCAAATTACTGGGCGCCTTCGGCGGGAAGGGCGACGGTCCGGGCGAACTGGGCCGGTTCGCCGGCGATATCCACATTTCCGGCGACCGCTTGTACGTCACCACCATGAAAGGAGCGCACCTCTTCAGGCTGGACGGCAGCTTCGACAAAACCGTCGCCTCGGAAAACATGGGCCGCAATATGTCCAAGGTCTCGGGCGGTTGGATCGTCATGCAGTTCTCCATGAACCCGCCGGGCCAGAAGAAAGAGGTCAAACCCCACCAGATTTTCATGCTGGACGACAATCGCGAAAATGAAAAGGAGATCATCTCCTGGCACGACAACTACAACTCGGATGTCAGTTTCGAGAACGGTGTGATCACCGTGAAATTCAATCCGGCCCGAGAGCGCTTCCTCCATGCCTATAACGACGATCGCAGCCGTTATTTCTACTGCCTGCCGGGCACGGCACAGGTATACATCGTAGATTGCGCCGACGGCGAGGTCACGGGCGTCATCGAGGTCGATTTTCCGAAGATTCCCTTCAATGAAGACTGGGGTAACAAGCAGTTGGAAAAACGTAAGCAAGCCATGAGGGCAAGACCGGGCTTGAAGCAGAAAATGGTGCCGAATTTTCCCGAATCCTTCCCTAGAATATCGAATCTGGAGTTCACGGCGGAGGGTCTGCTGGGCGTGTACCAGGTCGCGGGTGATGAAGACAAATATCGGAACACTGCTTTCTTCGACGAAAACGGTAAGAAGGCCGAGCCTGTCTACTCGGCAGTGACGTCCCATTTCATCCTGAAAATCATGGGTGACCGGGCTCTCATCGCCGATTTCGATCCGGAAAACGAACAAGCCGTATTAGCCTGTCGCAAACTGGACGGCCTGGAGAACTACCTTAAGCAGGTCAAGGCCAAATACTTGTCCTGGCAGAACGAAAATTAACTGAATTCCGGTCGTGTACGCCGACAGCATGCGCGACCGGAATAAGCCCCGTGCTGTGGATAATTTCTCTCAGGTGGGGAATATGACCCCGTCAGGAGGCCCCAAACAGTATTTCGTGGGGGCTTAATGCGTTTATTTGTGGAAATACAGCATGGTCTGTTTTTTGCTCTGTTGAAAATTGGACCTTTGAAGTATTGACAACAACACCCGTCGTTGCTCGACCTGAGTGTCGAGATCTGAATCCTCGAGATGAGCATCCCGGATGCCGGCGACAAAGCATCGATCCCTTTGTTGTTTACTCAACTGTACCGTCGGATGATCAGCGCAAAAAAAAACCGGCCGAAATTGAATCGATTTACGGCATTACTAATAGAGAAGCCGTTACTTTCATGGAGGTCTGACATGAAAGGTTCTATCTTGATCACGATTTGTTTGAGCGTGATATCCGCGGCACTGTGGGCCGGCGATTCGGTCGCCGTGGAGGAATTTACCATAGGAAAAAGAAACGCGCGCGGTACGCAAATCAAAGTAGTCTGGTCCGGTGAAACGGATACCACGGACCAATATTTTATATTCGGACATGAAGTCGGCCAAGCGGCTTGTCTCGTGGACAGCTTGCCCTGGAACCGGGTGGACACCAAGCTGCTGTCGGCTGAGCAACAATGGCACAAACGCGGTGAGTTCAACGATTTGCACGCCTTGACCGCACCGGGTTCCATCGGCAGCGACAACACCAACTATGTCGTTTACTTGGGCCGCATCGGCGAAGATGCCGATTTCGACGTGATCGGCCTGGCGCGAGGCAAAGAATATCACTTCCACCTGTTTCCCTCCCTTTGGCCCGATCCCGCGAATCTTCCCATGGCCGCTTTGAAACCCGCTGCCAAAATGCTCTCCGTGCTCGATCTTCCCCGCTGGGAACCGGCGTCCATTCCGGTCCAAACCTTGCCGGCGATCAGCCGGGCCCGGGTTTGGGAAGATGACTGGCCGGTTTGCCTGGTAGCGCAGACCCCCGAACTGAAGCCGATGCAACGAACGATCGCCCAAACGCCGGTCGAACCCGTCAAACCGGTCCCGGTCCAGGTTGCTGAAACAGTGCCGCCGGCGCCCGTGGAAGAGACGCCCTTGCCCTTGTGGGTGCTCATCCCCATTCTTCTGGTCGGCCTGCCGGCGGCCGCTTTTCTATTCGAGGGTACTCCGGAGCTTCCCTTCGAGCGTATTCTCGGCCTGCGTATGAAAACATCCCTGGATCTCGGGCGTCAGGGCATTCAGCACGCCGATTCGGAATCGCTGCTTGCCCTGCCTCGATTCCAATTCAAGTTGACCCGGGATACCGGTCGACAAATGGTTTCCGCGGCGCGACTCATAGACCGAAGAGCGGCCGGATTGCAGATGCCCGGTCTGCACCTTCACATCGTACCGGATGCGGGTCGCCGGGTGGTTTCGACCACGCGCTCGATCCGGCAACGGGATGAACGGGCCGCAACATCCACAACATCCACATCCACCGGTTCCCTGTTCCGGCTGCCCGGATTGCGCTGTCGCATCGTACCCGATCACGGTCGACAAACCGTCACCACGCCGGGTTCCCTGCGCGCCGCCGACAAGAGCACCGTTCCCTGGGGCTCGCTGCTTCCCATGCCGGGTCTCAAATGCCGCATCGTTGCCGATCACGGTCAACAAACCGTCTCCCTGGAACATATCATCGGCAACCATGATGACCTGAAACTGATCGAGGGCATCGGCCCGGTCATCACCCGACTATTATATAAAAACCGAATCAGAACCTTCGCCGACCTGGCCGCTGCAGATGTCGCCGCACTTCGCCGAATGTTGGATCGACTCCATTTATATATGATCGATCCGACCACCTGGCCGGAACAGGCCGCACTTGCCCGTGACGGCCGCATGGACGACTTAATCAGCCTGCAAGAAGAATTATTTGCCGGTCGGCGCATCGTTTTAAGGAGCGCATCATGAACGCCACAGCTGAAAGCATCAAAGATTTATTTTCACTACAGAATATGGACGCCGAGCAAATTGAGGCCGTGACCTCCGGCGAGGCGTTCGAGAAGATGAAACAGGACCTGGGCAAAGATTCCAAGTCGTTTGTATTGCAGAAAATGTTGCCGGAATTATTGAAGCGGTTGGACGAGATGCTTGACCTGGACATCACCACCATGTTGACCAATGCCTGGGCCAAAAACGAAGAGCTGGCGGCTTTTGCGGCCGACCAGGAAGGCGACGAACCCGAGACGGTGCCCCTGGTCACGCACACCATTACCTCGCATCACGAACCGCACCTGGACCTGGAAATCAAGGGCCTGGGCAAAACCCTGACTGGCATCACCTTGCAGATCGACCTGACGCTGACCCTGGACGGCGCGACGCTTACCTTCCAAAAGGGAAAGTTGATCGAGATCGCGCCCGGCTCCTGTAAGGTCGGCGGCAGGATGAGCTACAACGACCTCACCTTGCTGGAGAAGGAAAGCGGTCCGTTGCAGTTGCCGCAAAAGTGGACTTTTGAAGAAGGCTTGACGCTTCCCGTACTCAACGAGCCCGCCGAAGAGGAGAATCTCGCGCCGGTTGAAGGCGAGTAACCTGCCGATAAATCCCGAATATCGACGGGTCCGTCGGGAGCGACTGACGGCGGGCTAGTCCCGGTCGAACCATATGGGCGGATCGACTTCACTACCGCCGACAATGCCGCCTCTGATGCGAGCCGCGTCACGGTCTTCCAAGGGCTTTTTCTTCAGGGATAAAAGAGTTTTTTTCATGGGAGCCTCCTTAGTGCACACTCTATTAAACGGCCCCGGGGAAGGCGCGGTTTCAGCGAGTGCGAACCCAAGTGCAGATTCTCCCGGTCCCCATCTTGAAAAGCGCTGAACCGGCGTTCATTTAATGCTTTACTTTTGGCCCGGACGCGTGTTTAATTAGGCGTCGGGAAGATATTCATTTCTACCCGCAATGATGTGTGATATGGTCTTTGGCTTGGGTTTATAGGTTTTTTCGGCCCCGTATCACAATTTTGCGGACGAACGTCGAAAAACGGTTTGATGCCGCGATCCGCAACGTAACTAACGCGCCGCCGCGCTTTCTCAAAGGAGATTGTTAAATGAGCAAACTCAACATCGCCTGCCTGCTCGCGCCCATGGTCAACACCGAAGCGTCCATGGATATCGTGGCCGGCAAAGTGCTCTCCGGCCCCAAGAAAATCATGGGGAAATACGGTGAAATCGGCCTGGAAACAGCAATTACCTACGGGGAAGAGAACCCCGACCAGATTCATACGGACATTTTGTCCGTAGGGAAGGCCAAAGAAGTGGCTACCTTGCAACAAGGCGCCATTGCCATGGTGCAGCCCAAAAAACATCCCGGTACCCTGGGCGTGCACGCCCTGGAAGTGGATGATATCGACGAGAGGGACGCCTTTGCCGTTGCCGACCTGTTGACCGGCATGATCAAAGGCCTCGAAAACCAACCGGACCTGATCTTCACCGGACGCGAATCCTGGGATTACTCCCACGGCGTGGTGGGTCCCGCGGTAGCTCAAAAGCTGGGAATCCCCTACTACTCCGGGGTCAACGAAGTCAAGCTCAACGACGATTTCAAATCGGTCACCGCCACCTTCACCCAAGGAAATGACAAGCTGGTCTACAACATCGCCCTGCCCGCGGTGTTCGGCACCACCGACTGGCTGAACGGCAAGGACGCCGCCCGCTTCACCTCGCTGAAGGGCGTCATGATGGCCAAGAAGTTCAAGCGCACCGTGGTGGGCGCGCCTTGCGAGGGTGTTGACAAAACCGTCATCAACGGAATCGAAGAAGTGAAATCCGAGCGCAAGAACCGCAAACTGGAAGGCGATGAGGGCCCCGCTCTGGCCAAGGCCGCTTTCGACATCCTGGTCAACCAGGACAAGGCGCTGGTGCTGGGCGGCTCCGGCGGCAGCGGCGGTGACGGCGGCGCCGGTGATGTCAGCTGGGCCGATGCATCCGGTCTCGACTTCAGCGGCGACGTGGTCCTGATGGCCGATCACGACGGCTTGAAGGTTCGCATGTCCACCCATCAGGCGCTGTCCCAGGCCCGCATGGTTGCCGATGCCATGGGTAAAAACGTGACCCTGCTGGTCATGACCTCCGACGCCGCCAACCTGGGCGCGGGCTGCGGCGCATTCGGCGCCGATCGCGTGGTCGCGGTGGAAAGCACCGACCTGAAGCACCCCAATCTGGAAAACGTCAGCGCCCACCTGGTCAAGCTGTTTGCCGGCGGCGCACCCGCCTCCTTCATGACCGTGGCCGATGAACTGGGCCGCGACACGGCCGCCTACATGGCTTCGAACTTCGGCGGCGGCCTCTTGCAGGATGTGGTGTCCTTGAGCGCGGACGGCGGTTCCTTCAACGGTAAGCGCATCGTCTCCAACGCCCGCTATATCACCGACGAATCCATTACCGACAACGGCGGCTGCCCGGTTGTCAGCATCCGCGCCACCGCATTCGATCCCGTCGACGCTCCGCGTGAGGCTACCTACCACAAAGTCGCCTCCGGTACGGCCGAACTGAAAGCATCCCTGCAAGAAGTGGTTGCGGGCCAGAAGACCAAGGGCGTGCCTTTGCCCGAGGCCAGTATCGTCATCGCCGGTGGTCGCGGCTTGAAAGACGCCGCCAACTTCTCGCACCTGGACTCCCTGGCCGATCTGTTGGGCGCTGCCGTCGGCGCATCCCGTGCGGTGACCGACCTGGAGTGGGTACCCAACGACAAGCAAATCGGTCAGACCGGCATCACGGTCGCCCCGGAAGTCTACATCGCGGTCGGTATCTCCGGCGCCATCCAGCACCTTACCGGTATCCTGGGCTCCAAATACATCGTGGCGGTCAACCCGGACGGCGACGCACCCATCCACAAACACGCCGACCTGAGCATCATCGACAAGTGGGAAAACGTATTGCCCACCCTCATCGACTCGGTCAAAGCCGGCAGCTAAACGCCAAAATGAACCAAAACAACGGGAAAAGCGGGTCTTCGGGCCCGCTTTTCTTGTTTTGGGTTTAATTTTCGATGTTCATGGAATGTTACCTTTTTGATTGCAACAACAAGTATGTAATGGTAAGGTCGTGAAAGAAAACAAGGTCTGCTTTTTTTGGACCGGTAATCTGTAACTATTTGATATTATTTACCGTATATAAAGCAAGGAGGTGGCCGGTGAATTGGTTCAAAAAGAAAAAAGAGAATGTAGACCCAACCAAACCGAAGGTCTACACCAATAAAGTTACCGGCCAACTCTATGTCAAGCCGGAAGAACGCATGAAGTCGAGGGTCTTCCAACGGCAGCTTGCCGATCTCAAGCAGCGACTGGCCGATTTCAGCGCGTAACGCTCTCTTAATGGACTGGAGAGGGACCGCTCCGTTATTTCTCATTTCGCTGACGGCGGGATATATTTTCAGTAAGTATTGGCGGTTTACGCGCTGGACCGCTTCGCGAGCCGAGGGACAGCGACTTTTATTTGAATCTGCTCAATGGGGCACCGGATTGACCCTGTTGTCCTGGATGCTGTTTGCCAATCTGGAAATGGTCTCCACAGATTTCAAAGCCTGGTTGATGAGCCTGACGGCAGATACGCCTCTGCTTCCTGTTTTCCTTGGTGCGCTTCTTTTGAGTTTACTGCTTCCTTTGATCTTGAATTGGTGTGATTCATCTGCCGGTCGCCGTGTCATCGACCATCACGGCAGTGAGCTGGATAAGCTGATGCTGTGCGCCCTGGATAAAGAGATGATGGTTTCCGTGACGCTCAGCAACAAAAAACTATATATCGGATGGCCGGTGGAAACGCCGGAGCCTCACAAAGAAATGGAGTACGTGCGGATCTCGCCCGCGTTCAGCGGGTACCGCGGCGAGGACAATCAGATAAACATCTCCACCCAGTATCTTTCAGTTTATAAAAAAATCGCTTCTGAAAATATCACCGACCGAGTCTTTGAAGACTTCGACATCGTGATTCGTAGCGAGGAGATTGTGCATGCAAATCTTTACGACTCGGGGTTAGGCGGGGATATCTTCAAGCTGGAGGAGTTGAAAACCGATAGCTGAGTGGAATGTCACAGGTCTCTAGGATCAGGTCTCGCCGAAGGGCGGCATCTTTCCATGTTGAGCGGGCGGCACCATGGGGGCGAACAGGGAATCCCCGCCGTCTA
Source organism: Acidobacteriota bacterium (assembly GCA_030066195.1). Classification (GTDB taxonomy): domain Bacteria; phylum Acidobacteriota; class Holophagae; order Acanthopleuribacterales; family Acanthopleuribacteraceae; genus JASJCB01. Next base: position 22,023 of record JASJCB010000034.1, on the reverse strand, counting down.
TCTTCAGGGTTTCGCCGGTGATAAAAGCCGCGGCCGGCGAGAGTAGGAAGAGGATGGCGGCGCTGCATTCGGCCTCGGTGCCCAGCCGAAAGGCCTGGTTGAATGCGGCGGTAGCCTGCGCCGCTTGTTGGAATTTGGGATCATAGGTGCTCAGTCCGCTGGAGGCAATGGTGCCCGGCGCCACCGCGTTCACGCGCACGCCGTGCCTGCCCCATTCCACGGCCAGGGACTTGGTTAAATTGTCGACACCCGCTCTGGCCGCTCCGGTGTGCGCCATCATGGGGAAACCTCGCCAGATATTGGCGATTACGTTGACGATCGATCCGCCGCGTTTTTTCATGCAGGCTGTAAAGACCTCACGCGTCATTTGAAATGTTCCGGTGAGATTGGTCTCGATAACCGCGTGCCAACCCCTGGAGTTGATTGCCTCGGCCGGGGAAGGGAACTGTCCGCCCGCGTTGTTAATCAGCAGATCGATAGGGCCCGCTGCCTCGACAGCCGCCGCCACGGCCTCGCGAACACTTTCCTCTTCGCGAATATTGCAGACCACGGCAAACGCCTTGCCGCCCTCGCCTTCAATGGTTTCCACGGCCTTGTCCAATTTCTCCCGCTTGCGACTGGCCAGGACGACAGTCGCGCCCAACTGGGCCAATTCTCGGGCCGTGCGCAGGCCGATGCCGGTGCCGCCGCCGGTGACCAGCGCGGTTTTTCCCTCAAACAGCGATGCATTGAAAATCGTTGCAACCATAACGCCTCCTCAAACGGTGCAAGTCTAGCACGGACACGGGCCCGTGGTGCCGGAGACTTGCGTATAGCCGGGTGACTTTTAGCGGAAGCCCATCATGCGGTTGGGCCTCACTTTCAGACGTTGGTCCAAGGTGTTCAGCGTGCCCACGCGCCGGAGGCCGTTCTTGAGGCGTTTCAGTTGAACGCCGGCGCCGACCGCCGCTTCCAGCGTTTGATCCAAGGGATGAACACCCCGGATTCCCAGCACCAGGTAGGTCGCTTCCACGAAGTTGACCTTACCCGCGGGATCGGAGAATACCCAACCGGCATCGTCGTATCGGATCTCGATCCAGCGGTGCAGCACTTCCCCCTCTAATAAGCGACGGGTAGCGTCTTCGCGGCGAAATGCGACGCCGGTGACATAGCGGGCCTCCACGCCCATCTTGTCCAAAATGAAAAGGGCAAGGTTGCAGTAACCCACGCAGTTTGCCTTACGGGTTTTCATTACCGTCGCCACGTCCTGCGCGCCCCCGGCCGTTTGACTGTAATCGATTTCCGTACGCAACCAGTCCATGATCAAGGCGACCTGATCCGCAAAGAAACCGGGCGCCGCCATATTCAGCCGCATCTCCAATTTGGCCAGTGCGTCGGGGAAGCCGGAGACCACCTTACCACGCATACGGGAACCCAACCGTCGGTTTCCCACTTCAATCTGAATATCCCATTTCCCGTTCTTCAACCGCACATCCTGGCTGAAGCCGTTATTGCTGTAATCGGAGAGGACCAGGGAGGCTTGCTTGGGAGTTACCTGATAATACGCCTGTTGTTTGCCCACCATGACCCGGGCGCCGGGCGGCGCCAATAACAGGTAGAGGACGGGCAGTAAGGCGGCATTCATGCGCTCAGTCCTCCGGCGTGTCCGCGGCTTCATCCGGGGCGCCCGAATCCTTGCGGTTTTTGGTGGCCCAGGCGTGCAGCACGCCGTTGATGAAGGTGCCGCTCTTGTCGGAATTGAACATCTTGCCCAGCACCACGGCCTCGTCGACAACCACCCGCCAGGGGATATCGCTGGTCTGCAACAATTCGAAGAAGGCCAGTTGCAAGATGATGCGATCGATGAGCACGATACGGTCCAGCGTCCAATTCTTCAGGTAGGCGCTGATTTCCAGGTCCAACTCGGAGGCGTGATCGATCACCCCGCGCACCAGGAATTCGGTGAAATCGCGCGTCCCGGCATCGGCCTTGGCGCCTTGCCAGAACAGTTCCATATCTGTTTCAAGCTCGTGTCCGGAGAAGTGGTGCTGGTAGATCATTTGTACCGCGAGCTCGCGGCCCCGGCTGCGACTGGCCATGGGTGAATCGCTCCTCTAGGGGCTCCATGCGTCGAATTGGAGCCGATCAAGCGGTTTAGTGTAACAGGTACGAGGCATGATGAGTAGTCTTAGCGTTGCAGATAAGCAAGCAAAAGGGTCCCTGATGCCTTTATATCGGGTAGCCGACCGGCAGACATGCCCTCAACGGATGCAGATGCCGCCGTCGACCGGGATGACCGTGCCGTTAAGGTAGGCACCCGCGCGTGAAGCCAGGAAGATGGCGATACCCGCCATGTCGTCGGGACGACCGATTCGGTTCAGCGGACAGGTGGCCTCGATTTTTTGCCGGTGGGTTTCCAACAGTTGCCTGGTCATCTTGCTTTCGAACGGACCGGGCGCGACCGCGTTGACCGTCACGTGTTTGCCGCCCAGTTGCACCGCAAGTACCCGGGTCAATTGATGCACGCCGGCCTTGGAAGCCGAGTAGGAGTAGTTTTCCACCATGGGAACCATAATGCCGTCGATCGAGCCGATATTGATCACCCGCGCCGGATCTTCCGCGCTGCCCGCCTTTAGCAACAGGGGCAGCAGTTGTTGGGTCAGGAAGAAGACCGATTTCACGTTGAGGTCCATGATTTTATCGAAGCCGACCTCGGGAAACTCGGCAAGAGGCTGACCCCATACGGCGCCCGCGTTGTTGACCAGGATGTCCAGCTTCTCCTCGCGCTTGGACAGTTCCTCGGCCAGGGCCTTGCAATTGCTCACCTCGGAAATATCGGCGGGCAGGGCGACACAGTGACCGAAGGCGCTCAATTCCTCCGCAACCGCGGCGCAGACCTCTGCCTTGCGCGAACTGATATAGACCCGGGCGCCCGCCTCCACGTAACCTCGGGCTATCATCAAGCCGATGCCGCGAGAACCGCCGGTGATGAGGGCGGTTTTACCCTCGATGGAAAACAGGGAAGATACGTTGACGGGCGTGCTGTGCGTTTGGGACATGGGGCCTCCGTGGTGATGTTGTCAACACCGGGTTGTTTGTAGCCGGGGAAAAGCCGGTGCCCTTTTCTTTTACCATGATTAGGGTTTAAAATAGGACATGCCTGACCAATTAGTTTACGGTTTCACCGGAAGAAACAGTTCTTCCAGGGAGAGTCACCATGAAGATCTTTGAGAAAATCTACGCGGGCGGTCGTTGGATCGTGCCCGCCTCAACACTTACCACCGATGTCATCGATCCCTCCACGGAGGAGATCATCGGTCGTGTCCCGCTGTGTAACGCGGAAGACATCGATTCAGCGGTCAAGGCCGCGCGCGACGCCTTTCCCGCCTGGGCCGACAGGCCGCTGCCCGACCGCGTCGACTACCTGCGCCGCATAGCCGCCGCCATGAAGGCGCGGTCCAAGGAAATCGGCGCCTGTATCGCTCAGGAAATGGGCATGCCCTTGAAATTGGCCAAAATGATCCAGGCGGGGCTGCCGATCGGCACCATGGAAGGTTACGCGGACATTGCCGAAAAATTCCCATTCGAAGAAACGGTCGGCAACTCGTTGATCATACGCGAACCCGCCGGTGTTTGCGGTTTCATCACGCCTTGGAACTACCCGCTGCACCAGATCGTGGGCAAGGTAGCGCCCGCGCTTGCCGCCGGATGCACCATGGTTCTCAAGCCTTCCGAGGTCGCGCCCCTGAACGCCTTCCTCCTGGCCGAGATCATCCACGAGGTGGGTTTGCCCGCCGGCGTCTTCAACCTGGTCAGCGGCGAGGGGCCCATTGTCGGCGAAGCCCTGGCCAGTCACCCCGAGGTGGACATGGTGTCCTTTACCGGCTCCACCCGTGCGGGGATTCGGGTTGCCGAACTGGCCGCGCCGACGGTCAAACGCGTGACCCAGGAACTTGGCGGCAAGTCGGCCAATATCATTCTGGACGACGCCGATTTTGAGAATGCCGTGGCCAAAGGCGTGCAGGATTGTTATCTGAACTCCGGGCAGACGTGCAGCGCGTTGACCCGCATGCTGGTCCCCGAAGAGCGCATGGAAGAGGCGGCAGCCGTCGCCAGGGCGGCGGCGGAGCGCTTCACCCCGGGACCGGCCATGGAGAGGGGCACGCGCCTGGGTCCGCTGGTATCGCACGCTCAACGCGAGCGGGTGCGCTATTACATCAAAAAGGGCATCGAGGAAGGGGCCCGGCTGATTACCGGCGGTCCCGAGGCGCCTGAAAACCTGCCCGCGGGCTATTTCGTCAAACCGACAGTATTCGCAGACGTGAAGCCGGAGATGACGATCGCGCGCGAGGAGATCTTCGGGCCGGTGCTCAGCATCATGTCCTATCAGGACGAGGATCACGCGGTCAGCCTGGCCAATAACAGCGAGTACGGGCTGAGCGGTTCGGTATGGTCGAGCGATGTGGAGCGCGCCAAAAAAGTAGCGCGACGCCTGCGCACCGGCCAGGTGTACATCAACGGCGGGCGACACAACCCGCTGGCGCCGTTCGGCGGCTACAAGAAGTCGGGCAACGGCCGCGAGTTCGGCACACACGGACTGGAAGAGTTCCTGGAAGTCAAAGCCATGCAACTCTAGGCATAGGAGCCCCGCCGTCCGTGCGGCGGGGTTTCGTCTTAGCCGGCTAAAGGTCGCCTCAGTGTGATTCGGCGGAACAAAAGGTCATCGCCGACAGCAGCCGTTCCGCGAGAACCGCGGCCCGGAACATCCGACTTTTCGGGTAGGCTGCCGGCGTTGAACCACTTTGACACCGGGCAGCTTATTGACCGAGGGAACCCTTTACGAGAGAGTGAGTGACTATGAAGTGCGGCATTTTTCCGAAACCGGACGTATCTTGAAAAAACGCCGGTTAATTTCGTTGTTCCTCAAGATTTTTCTATTTTTGGCGATGGAGTTTGATAGCCTTATGAGGCTGCCTTTTCACATCACGGCCGCCCTCGGCCGGTGCGGACAAAACCGCCTCGACTCACCACTTAATCTCGGGTTCTCGCCAACCCATTTTCGGACGGAGACCATGGACATTTTGACCCAGATTGTCGACCGAACCAAAGAGATCGTCGCCGAGCGTTCAGCCGGGATTCCCTTGGAAAAAATGAAAGCCTTTGCGGCGGAATCGACCCATCGAACCAACAGCCTGGCGGCCCGGCTGGTCAGCGAGCAGCCGCATGTGATTGCCGAGTTCAAGCGCCGCAGTCCCTCGCGGCCGAATATCAATATGGACGCCGATCCTGTGGATGTGGCTCGGAAATACAAGAAGGGCGGCGCTTCGGCCATGAGTGTTTTGACCGAACCCGATTTCTTCGCCGGCTCTCCCGAGGATTTGAAGCGCGTTCGCGCCGCGGTGGACATGCCGTTGCTGCGCAAGGACTTTCTCGTCGATCCCTACCAGTTTTATGAAGCACGCGCCATGGGCGCCGATCTGGTGTTGTTGATCGCCCGTATTTTGGAGCCCGCGCAGCTTGCCGAATACACGCACCTTGCTCATGATTTGGGCATGGAAGTGCTTTGCGAAATCCACGACATGGAAGAGATGGAAACGGTGGGCGATGCGCCGGTCGATTTCATCGGCGTCAACTGCCGCGACCTGAAGCAATTCTCCACCAATCTCGACCTGTTGGTGGACCTCACCAAAGAGTTGCCCAAGGGCATTCCCTGGGTAGCCGAAAGCGGCATGCACTCCACGGAAGATGTTTTGCGTCTGTATGAGGCCGGTTACCGACTGTTTTTGATCGGCGAGTACCTCATGAAGAACGAGGATCCGGTTTCGCGTTTGAAGGACATTACCGCCCTATGACAGAGATCAAGATCTGCGGTTTGACCCGCGAAGAAGATGTAGACGCGGCCCTGGCTTTCGGCGCCACCATGCTGGGTTTCATCCACGTGCCCGGCACGCCGCGTTTTTCCGACATCGACAGGTTGCGTCAATTATTGCCGCGCGCCGCGGGCAAAGCCAAAACCGTGCTGGTGGTCCAAGACCTGCCGGCTGATCAATTGGACCTTTTGCGGGCAGAATTAGCATTTGACCTTTTCCAATTTCACGGCCAGGAGCCACCCGAACACCTCTCCCGATGGAAGGGCTATAAGGTGATCCACATGCGCGGCGGCGCACCGGACCCCGAGGAACTGAAGCGTTACGGCACGCCGTTCCTCCTGGACACCCAGGTGCGCGGTCAAAAAGGCGGCACGGGCAAAACCTTCGACTGGACGGTATTGCCCGGTATCCACGGCGACTGCCTGGTTGCCGGCGGCTTGACGCATGAGAATGTGGCAGAACTGATCACCCGATATCGGCCCTGGGGGGTGGATGTTTCCAGCGGCGTGGAGGCATCACCCGGGCAGAAAGACCACAACAAACTGCAACAGTTTATTACCAATGCAAGGAGAGCAAGCGCGGCATGAGTGGACAAGGCTACAACCAACCAGATGAAACCGGTCACTTCGGCAAGTACGGCGGTCAGTACGTGCCCGAAACCTTGATGCCCGTTCTGGGCGAATTAGAGGAGATGTACAAGGCGCTGGACGACGACTTCTGGCAAGAGTACCATCACATCCTCCGTCAGTACGTGGGCAGGCCCACACCCCTCTACGATGCGCAACGCTGGAGCGAAGCAGCGGGCGGCGCGCGGATCCTCATCAAACGCGAGGACCTGAACCACACGGGCGCGCATAAGATCAACAACACCATCGGTCAGATCCTGCTGGCGCGCAAGATGGGCAAAAACCGCATCATCGCGGAGACCGGCGCCGGCCAGCACGGCGTGGCCACCGCCACCGTTTGCGCGCTGTTCGACCTGCCCTGTATCGTCTACATGGGCGAGGAGGACGTGGAGCGTCAGGCCTTGAACGTCTACCGCATGAAACTGCTCGGCGCGGAAGTCAGACCGGTAGGCAGCGGTTCCAGAACCCTGAAGGACGCCACCAGCGAGGCCATCCGCGACTGGGTGACCAATGTGCACGACACCTTCTACATCATCGGTTCGGTGGTGGGCCCGCACCCCTACCCGGCCATGGTGCGCGACTTCCAGAAAGTCATCGGCGAAGAGACCCTGCGCCAGTTGGACGAGATCGGAGCGAAAGCCGATGCCGTCGTGGCCTGCGTGGGCGGCGGCAGTAACGCCATGGGCATCTTCTATCCCTTCATCGGCAAGGGCGCGCGGCTCATCGGCACCGAGGCGGCCGGTCATGGTGTGGAAACCAACCAGCATGCGGCCTCCATCTCCAAGGGCAAAGCCGGCGTGCTGCACGGCTCCATGTCCTACCTCTTGCAGGATACGGGCGGTCAGGTAACCTTGCCCCACTCCATCTCCGCGGGCCTGGACTATCCCGGCATCGGCCCCGAACACGCCTATCTGCGCGACCAGGGCATTGCCGAGTTCGTACCGGTCACCGATGAGGAGTCGTTGGAGGGCGTGCAGTTGTTATCGCGTCTGGAGGGCATCATTCCGGCATTGGAATCGGCCCACGCGGTCTACCACACCAATAAGCTGGCCGCCGAAATGGGCAAGGATCAAACCATCGTGCTCAATCTCAGTGGTCGCGGCGACAAAGACATGAACACCTATATGAAACATATCAAGCTAGGAGACTGACGTGAGCAAACACCTGGTTCCCTACCTGACGGCCGGCTTTCCCAAACTGGAATGGTTCGAAGACCTGGTCAAGGCCTTGGATAACAACGGCGCCGATTTCATCGAGATCGGCGTACCCTTCTCCGACCCAATCGCGGACGGTCCCACCATCCAAAACTCCTCGCAGGTGGCCCTGGACAACGGAGCGTCCGTGCAGTGGATCCTGGACGAAGTGGCCCGCTTTCGCGCCGACATCCGAGCCGAGTTGATCTTCTTCACCTATTACAATCCGTTAACCGCCATTGCCGATGACCTGGACGGCGTGGCGCAAAAGCTGAAGGACCTGGGTTTCCACGGCGTGCTGGTGCCCGACCTTTCGCTGGAGCAGGCGAAGCCTTTGATCGAAGCCCTGCAGAAAGTGGGTATGCACTACATCCCGCTGATCGCCCCGACCACGCCCGAAAAGCGGCTGGAGTTCATCGCACCTTACACCACCTCGTTCGCCTACGGGGTTTCGGTAACCGGTGTGACCGGCGCCCGCGCCGGTGTTTCCTCCGGCCTGGACGAGTACCTGGCTCGGGTGCGTCGCCACCTGAACCAGTTCGTGGTCGGCTTCGGGATCTCCACCCCGGAAGACGCGGCCAAAATCAGCAAGGTCGCCGACGGCGTGGTGGTGGGCAGCGCGCTCATCCGCAAGCTGGAAGGCACCACAACCAGGGAAGAAGCGGTCAAGGCTGCCGGTGATTTCATCGGGTCCCTGCGGGCGGCTATCGACGCAACTTAATCCTCGACTTTTTCGGGAACAGATTCCAAAAAGCGGGGTGAAATTGAAATTGGGGTGAGGGTGAACCGAATTCTCACCACGCCGATCCTTCTTTCGGCCCGATTTCATTTCACAACCTGAAGAATCCAGGTATAGCAAGGGTTCCGCTGATATATCAATTTGAGTCGGAAGCCTATGTGCAACGTTGCACATAGGCGACTTACTCAGTGGGAAGGCCATGGACAGTATTGCACATAGGCTCCCTACTCAGTGGGAAGGCTATGGACAGTACTGCACATGGGCTCCCTACTCAGTGGGAAGGCTATGGACAGTACTGCACATGGGCTTCCTACTCAGTGGGAAGGCTATGGACAGTACTGCATATCGGCTTCCTACTCAGTGGAAAGGCCATGGACAACGTCGTACATAGGCTGCCTACTCAAATGTAAAGCTATAGGCAACGTTCGGCCGGGTTTTCCTCCCGGCCGTTTTTTGTGATATGCTAGCAGCAATACAACTTTCGTCATGGGAAGGATGCTTATGGGACCCAGCAAGGTCGCGACCAGTAAGGTCATTGCCGTTATCGAGCCGAACCGTCAACACTGTTTTCTGGCCAATCGCCGCAAGCAGGTCTACACGTTGGACATTGTCCAAATGGAGCCGCAAAAACTTCGGCTTGGACTCAGCCGCCCGGCGGGTCGCCGCAATCCTATCGACACCTCCGCCGAATGGGAACTCAGTTTTCGCGACGGCGAAGGCGCCTATCACGGCAACGTGGTCTCCCTGGTTCCGGTCGACGATCGCCTGATATGGGCGCAACTACCCGAGGAGATGGACTTCCTGGTCCGAAGACGCTCCATTCGTTTGGCCACCGGCGGCCGCAATCCCACCAGCGTCAGCTTCGACCACGGTAAGGATCATCTCAACGGCTTTCTGGTCGATATCTCACTGGAAGGTTTGGGTATTCAAATCCCCGGCCACAAGCCGAGCGCCTGCCCGCTGACCATTGAAGACGCCGTCACCAATGCGCGCTTCGAACTGCGCTCCTTTCCCATCAACATCGCCTCGGCCAAGGTGGCCCATATCAGTCAAACCGATGACGACTGGCGCGTGGGTTTGCAATTCGTGAAACCCGCGGAAGACGAAATGACCGCTCTCCGCGATCTGATCCATAGTTGGCACATGACTCAGCGAGCGTCCGGACCTTCCGCCTGAGTCTCCGAAAACTTGATGGTGCGAATGGTTAAACCGCCGTAATAGCGTCCGTCCTTGGGATTGAGAAAGCCGGCCTGGTTGCGCGTGGAAAGACGCAAGACCCCGAACCCGCGCAGTTCAACACGACCGTCGCGCTTCAAACCGTCGCCGATCACCTCGAAGAAACGACGCACGAACCAGTCCGCTTCCGTGGCGCTGAGTCCGGTTGCTTCCCGAAATTCACGAATCAACTGCGATCGATTCATTTCTTTTCACTCCCGACAAGGGCTGTCACTCTTCCGCCTCATAATAGCATTGTACGTTGGAATTGAGGAGAACATCCATGACCCCCACATGTTGGCTTGACTGGTGCACCAAACAAACTGCCGACCTGAGCAATCGCCTCATGATTCAAGGTTACGATCCCGCGCGGATCGAATTTCTACGCGCTACCAACGCCGAGTTCCGCGCCCGTTTCGAACGTTTCGAAAACGCGATCGACACCGTGGCCGAAGCCATGACCCGTCAGCCCGAGGGTTACCACCATTACGAAACCTTGACCCGCGCCAAGCAGGAACTGCTGCTGTATACCTGCGAGGAGCGCGGCCGCCTGACGGCCTTCGAGCCGGCCATGAGCGCCTGAGTTACCAAGGTCACGGAGCAAGGGGAACCGTGGTTTTCAGGGTTTTCCGCGTCCCCCCTCCGTGACCATTTTCAAGCCGACCCCTTGAAGCTTGAAGCCTGAAGCTTGCAGCTTGAATAGGGAGAACCCATCCTTGCCCACCCGGTTCTCCCGGGAGCGGGCTGTATTCCTTTTTTCGACGCCCCGCAATTCGGAGGACAGACGTCACGATACAGCTCGCTCCTTTCAAGCTGCAAGCTTCAAGCTGCAAGCTGCAAGGGAAGAGGAAAAGTCTTGCGGCTTCCGGTAATATCCCCATAGTCAGTACTTAAGGAGCGAAGCTCCCCCCTGGGCGCGCACGCTTCCAGCGTGCATGCAAGCCGAGAATCGCCCCCCGGGCGAGGCGAGTTGCTTGGTCTGAACTTATAAGCATTTTCTTACTAAGTACTTAGTTCATGTTTTTACCAAGGGCGAGTCCCACGGGATATGAGCCGGTTTACCAACGGCTCCCTAGAGGTTGACCGCTGCATAAGGGGTCAAATCAAAGATCTTTATCGGCCGGCAGCAACCGGGCCTCGCCTTCCGGTTCTAACCGGGTCCAGATAAACGCTTTTCTTTCCCTTTCTGTCGGTATATAAATAATGTCAGGAAGGGCCGGGGGGAGCATATGGCGCTATCATCTGAAGTCCGCGAGGTGCTCGCGGGCGTTGCTGAACGCATGCATGGTTGTCGAAGTATTTTATTCATTACGGGTGCGGGCATTTCTGCCGATTCGAACCTGCCGACCTATCGCGGCGTCGGCGGTTTATATAACGATACCGATGCCGAGGAAGGCATTCCCATCGAGGAAGCCCTTTCGGGGAATATGCTCACGCGGCGTCCCGACATCGCCTGGCGACATATCAGCCGCATCGAGAAAGCCTGTCGCAACGCCGTGTTCAACCGTGGTCACGAGGTGATCGCCCTCCTGGAGAAAAAGTTCGAGCGGGTTTGGGTACTCACCCAGAATGTGGACGGATTTCATCGCGAGGCGGGTTCCAACAATGTCATCGATATCCACGGTGACCTGCGCAAACTGGCGTGCACCATGTGCCCTTGGCGCGAAGTCGTCCAGTCTTACGCGAATCTGACCGATATTCCGCCCGACTGCCCGGAATGTCATTCATTGGTCCGGCCGGAGGTGGTGTTGTTCGGCGAGATGTTGCCCATGGACAAACTGGCCGTCCTCTATCAGCAGTCCGAACTGGGTTTCGATATGGTTTTTTCCGTCGGTACGTCCAGCCTGTTCCCCTACATCGTGGAACCGGTGGTGGCGGCAAAGCGGTACGGTATTCCCACGGTAGAGATCAATCCGGGTCAGACAGACCTTTCACGTATGGTCGATTTCAGGGTGAAAGCCGGCGCGGCGGACTCGTTGGATTACCTCTGGTCCCTGATTTCCGGGTGAAAAACGCCGCACTTCAATTCTAAAATGTGCCTTAAGACAAACACATGAGGCCTACAGGCTCTAAACGCCGTGCGATATTTTGCAGGTCCGGAGTACGCTGAAAGGCAGCTCATGCAATACTAACCCTCTTCTAACACAAAACGGAGGAGATCTCGCCTAAAATACTAGCTCTACTATAATGCAACGTCATTAAATCCAGCTTGTTGATCTGCCGGCGCCGCCAAATGAAAATATGGGTTTGTATTAACAAACAGATCATTTCGCTCTGACCAAACCCTGACAATCTACCTGTAGAATTCGGCGCGTTGCGAACGTTATGTTTATGGGCAAGGATAAAAAAACATGCGCAATTTAGCGGCTTTCTTAGCAATGGCTCTTACTGTGTGTACAGTTTTGGGCCAGGATACCGGTACGGTTACCGGTAAGGTCTACGACAAGACCAACGGCGACGAGTTGATCGGCGCCAATGTAAGGATTGAAGGTACCACCATGGTGGCATTCGCCGATATCAACGGCGCCTTCAAGTTCGCCTCAGTGCCCGTCGGCACCTACAGAGTGGTTGCGACCATGGACGGCTTCAGTTCCACTACTGTCGAGGAAGTGGGGGTTAAAGCGGGGGAAACGACCAATCTCAATATCGAACTGGGCATGGCGGCTTTTGAAGCGGAGTTTGTAGTTACCGCCGAACTGCTTCAAGACAACGAGGTCAGCCTGTTGCGGCATCGCCGCAAGGCCAATGCGATCAGCGACGCGGTCAGCTTCGAGGTGATCAGTCGCGGCGGCGGCAGCACGGCCGCCGATGCGGTCACCAAAATTACCGGCGCCTCGGTTGTCGGCGGTAAATATGTAGTCATTCGCGGTTTGGGCGACCGTTACACCTCCACCCACCTGAACGGCGTGGAGATGCCGACTTCCGACCCTGACAAAAACAGTTTTCAGGCTGACTTGTTCCCCGCACCCGTTTTGGAGAACATCGTCACCATCAAGTCCTTTACGCCTGACAAGCCCGGTAACTTCTCCGGCGGCATCATGGACATCGGCACCAAGAATTACCCCGCCGGCTTCACCATGAACGTTTCGGTTTCGGGCAGCTACAACAGTGAAGTGACCAATAACGATAATTACCTCACCTATGACGGTTCCGACAGCGACTGGTTGGGTAAGGACGACGGCCTGCGCGCCCTGCCCGAGGGTTATGACGATCCCGATTTCACCACACCCTCGCTGTTCGAAGCGCGTCGTGACCAGGAAAAAGCCGAGTTCTTGGACCAGGTCACCAAAAGCTTCGTTCCGGTAATGAGCGGCAAGGCCGAAAGCGCGCCGGTCAACAAGGGGATGTCCTTCTCCATCGGCAACCAGACCAAAATCGGCGGTCGTACACTGGGTTACCAGGCCACGCTTTCCTACAAGCGCGGTTACGAGTTCCGTGAGGACTTCGAGCAATCCCGTTGGGAATTGACTTCTCGCCCTGACGACGCCGAGAGCTTGAACAACCTGTCCAACTTCAACGGGAACCATGGCAAGGACAAGGTTGCCTGGGGCGGCCTGGCCACACTTCGTTACCACGTCAAGGACAATCACCAGGTCGGCCTGAGCGCGTTGTACAGTCAAAACGGCACTTCCGAGTCGGCCTTCTACGACGGCAGTTGGCCCGCGCAGTTCTCCCGCGATAACATTTTCCTGGAATCGCGCCTGCTGAAGTACACCGAGCGGAACCTGACCAGCTACCAGTTGGTGGGTGAGCACTTCCTGGTGAAAATGGGCGACATCGAGATCGACTGGGCGTTATCGACCGCCGATACCTTCCAGGACGAACCCGATACCCGGATCTTCACCGATACGCGCATTGACAAAGTCATCGACGGACAAGCCGTTTCCGACTACGGGATCACGGTTTCCACCTACAGTCAGCCGGCGCGCTACTGGCGTAAACTGGACGAAACCAACGACGGTTTCAAGTTCAACGTCAACATCCCCATCCAGATCCGCGACGGTCTGCTGGGCAAGATCAAGTTCGGGGCCTCTACCCAGGAAAAAGAGCGGAACTTCGAGGAAACCCGTTTCGAGTATGTTCGCGAGAACAACGTGCAATACGAGGGCGACCCTGATTTCTTCTTCGGCACCAACAATATCGGTATCATCGGCTTCGATGAAAGAACCGGCCGTTACATCTTCGGTAACGTCCTGGTCAAAGCCGCCGACTCTCGCGGCGGTAACTATGTCGGCGACCAGTCCATCGACGCCTTCTACCTGATGACCGAGCTGCCGATCAACCGGAACCTGCGGGTGATTACCGGCGCACGTTACGAAGATTCCACCATGAACGTAGCCAACGATACCGTCAGCGGTAACCTGGACAACCAGGATTGGCTGCCCGCCCTGCACTTCATCTACGACATCGGCGGCTCCATGAATATGCGCGCCTCCTACGGCCGGACGCTGGCGCGTCCCCACTTCCGCGAGATGGCGCCCTATTCCAGCTTCGACTTCATCGCGGACGGCATCTACTCGGGTAACCCCGACCTGAAGCGCACCTTGATCGATAACTTCGATATCCGTTGGGAATGGTTCACCGGCGGCGGCGAACTGATCGCGGCCAGCGCCTTCTACAAGGAATTCGAAAATCCCATCGAAAAAGCCTACAGTGTTCGCGCGGATTTCGGTGAGAGCAGCTTCATCAATGTGGACGAAGCCACGGTTTCCGGTATCGAATTGGAAGGGCGTCGCCGCCTGACTTCCGTCGATGCCGAGCACCAGTTCTCGTTTACCGCCAACGCCTCCTTCATCGATTCGGAAGTAGACGTACCGCCCGAAGAATTGGAACTCCTGCGTCGCCTGGACCCCGATGCTTCTCCTACGCGTGAGTTGCAGGGCCAGTCGCCCTTCCTGGTCAACGCGGGCATCAACTACGACAACTTCGACAGGGGCATCGCCGCCTCGTTGTTCTACAACGTCTTCGGCGAGCGTTTGCACGAGGTCGGTTCGAACGGTGTACCCAACGCGTTCGAGCAGCCTCGCGACATTCTGGACTTCACCTACTCCCAATCTCTGATGGATAGCTTGAAGATCAAGTTTTCGGCTAAGAATCTCTTGGATGCGCCCGTCGAAATTACCCAGTCTTTCAAAGGCACCAGCTTTATTCAGACCTACTACAAGACTGGTACCAGTTTCTCTTTAAGTCTCAGTTACAAACCTTAAACCCTTAACCTTTTATCGATTGAGCGCGGCCGTTTCCCGGCCGCGTTCCCCACACCTTTCCTTCCCCAGTCACGGGCTTGGGAACAGGGACGAGATTCGTGTGTCCCTTGATACCGGATCGTCCCACCGGCACCCGTGTGCCCTAATTTCTATGGATTTGACAGGAGACGTACGTTGAAACAGATTTGCTATGCAGCCCTGTTCCTCCTTTCCTCCGCGGCTTTCGGCCAGGTCGTCATCACTGACGCCAGCATCAACGCCGGGGAGACAGTTACCCTGACCGCCGATACGGAATACCAGTTGGACGGCTTTGTCTTCGTTGAAGAAGGCGCCACGCTGATCATCGAGGCGGGTACGGTTATCAAAGCAAAAGCAACCCCCTCCACCGATGACAACGCTTCCGCGCTGATTATTACCCGCGGCGCCCGCATCGAGGCGAACGGCACCGCTGCCGCGCCGATTATCATGACCTCCGAGTTCGACGACCTGAATGTGCCCGACGACCTGACCTGGTCCGACCGCGGTCTCTGGGGCGGCCTGATCATCCTGGGACGCGGCCTGGTGAACAAGGGTGAGGTTCAGATCGAAGGCATTCCTTCCGACGAACCCCGCGCTGCTTTCGGCGGCGACAACAACGCCGATGACTCCGGTATTGTCCGCTACGTCTCCATCCGTCACGGCGGCGCTGAATTGGCGCCCGGCGACGAAATCAACGGCCTGACCCTAGGCGCTGTCGGTTCCGGCACCACCATCGAGTACGTTGAAGTATTCGCCAACCTGGACGACGGCATCGAGTGGTTCGGCGGCGCGGTCAACACCAAATACCTGGTTGCCGCATTCTGCGGTGACGACAGTTTCGACTGGGACTCCGGCTGGGTTGCCAACAATCAGTTCTGGTTCGGCCTCCAAGGTACGGATTTCGGCGGCCGCATCGGTGAGCACGACGGCACCACTGAAGCCGGCGCTGCCTTCTCCAACCCCACCGTATACAATGCGACCTTCGTGGGCGCGGGCATCGATGCCACCCCCGAGGGTGACGGCTCCGAAGCCATCATCCTGCGCGACACCACCGGCGGCATGTACGGCAACAGCATCATCACCGAGTACAACGCCCTGGCGGGCGGCGCCGGCATCGTCGTTGAAGATGAAGACGGCCTGGACAGCCGTCAGCGCCTGGAAGACGGCTTCATCACCATCGCCAACAACATCTGGTGGCAGTTCGGTGACGGTAACACTCTGGCAGACATCGCTCCCCAGGACTTCCTGCAAACGCACCTTGCCGGCAACAACAACCAGATTGTCGATCCCCAGCTGAACAGCCTGAGCCGCGTTGCCGACGGCGGTCTGGACCCCCGTCCCAATGCCGCGGGCCCCGCCGCTACCGGTGCTCCCGCACCCGGCGATGACTTCTTCACCAACACCGGCTACTACGGTGCTTTCGATCCCAACACCCCCCTGTGGATTGCCGGTTGGACCGCCCTGTCCGACGAAGGTCACCTGTCCTCCGGCCAGGTTACCCTGACTGACGCTTCCATCAACGCCGGCGAAAACGTCACCCTGACCGCCGACACCGAGTACTTCCTCGACGGCTTCGTCTTCGTTGAAGAAGGCGCAACCCTGACCATCGAAGCCGGCACCGTGATCAAGGCCCGCCAGGTTCCCTCCAGCGGTGACAACGCCTCCGCCCTGATCATCGCCCGCGGCGCGCAAATCTTCGCCAACGGTACCGCTGAAAACCCCATCATCATGACTTCCGAGTTCGACGACCTCATGGACCCCGCCGACCTGACCTGGGCCGACCGCGGTCTGTGGGGCGGCCTGATCGTTCTGGGCCGCGGCCTGGTCAACAAAGGTGAAGTTCAGATCGAAGGTATTCCTTCTGACGAAGCCCGCGCTGCTTACGGCGGCGACAACAATGCCGACAACTCCGGTGTGATCCGCTACGTGTCCATCCGCCACGGCGGCGCGGAACTGGCGCCCGGCGACGAAATCAACGGTCTGACTATGGGCGCCGTCGGTTCCGCCACCACCATCGAGTACGTTGAAGTGTTCGCAAACCTGGACGACGGTTTCGAATGGTTCGGCGGCGCGGTCAACACCAGGTACCTGGCTGCTGCCTTCTGCGGCGACGACTCCTTTGACTGGGATGCCGGCTGGATCGCAAACAACCAGTTCTGGTTCGCCCTGCAAGGCACCGACTTCGGCGGCCGTATCGCCGAGATGGACGGCACCACTGAAGCGGGTGCGGAATTCTCCCGTCCGGTCGTCTACAACGCCACCTACGTGGGGGCCGGTGTCAACGCCGTGCCCGAGGGTGACGGCTCTGAAGCCATGTTCATTCGCGACACCAGCGGCGGCAGCTACCTGAACTCCATCATCACCGAGTACAACGCCCTGGCGGGCGGCGCCGGTATCGTCGTTGAAGACGAAGACGGCCTTGACAGCCGTCAGCGTCTGGAAGACGGTTTCATTACCCTGGCTAGCAACATCTGGTGGCAGTTCGGTGACGGCAACACCCTGGCGGATATTGCGCCTCAGGACTTCGTCCAGGACCACCTGGCCGCTAACAACAACCAGATCGTCGATCCCCAACTGCGCTCCTTGAGTCGCGTTGCCGACGGCGGCCTGGATCCCCGTCCTTCCGCAAGCGGTCCCGCTGCTTCCGGCGCTTCCGCTCCTGCCGATAACTTCTTCACCACCACCGCGTTCTTCGGCGCCTTCGATCCTTCCGCAACGCCCTGGATTGCCGGTTGGACCGCCCTGGCCCAAGAAGGCCACCTGGGTGAAGCCGCTCCCGAGAAAACCGATCGCGTGGTCAACCACGTGACCCGCACGACTCAGGACTTCTCCACTACCATCAGCATGGTCAACACCGGTGATTCCGTGGAAACGGTCACCCTGATCCCCTGCGATGCAGCCGGTAACGCCCTGACCGCCGCTACCTTCCAGGTGGGTGCTGACAACACCCTGTCCGTGGCAAGCACCGATGCTTTCCCCGGCCAGGAAGTGAGCCACTTCTCCATCAGCGCTTCCGATAATGTTCGCGTGGTGGCCGGTTACAAGATAACCACCATCACGGGCGCTACCGCTCACGTTAACGAAACCACGGAAACCGGCACCAGCTTCGACATCCTGCCCGGCGAACAAGACGTTGTCTTCGACGGCCTGGCCCTTGTCAACCACGGCGATGCCGCTTCCACCGTTACCATCATCACCTATGATGCGGCCGGTAACGAAATCACTACCTCTACCCAAGATCCTCTGGCGCCTAACGCCAAGCTGTTGGTAGATTTCACTACCTTGGACCTGACCGGTGTGGCTCGCATTCACGTTGAATCCACCGAAGAGTCCGGTGTGGTCTTCCTCCGCGGTAGCCGCGGTGGTGACCAGGCTTACCTGTACCAGGTAGTTCACATCCCGGGTAACTAGCACAACCCCTTGCCCATCGGGCTAGTTATCAGGGAGCCGCGGTCCTTAGGGGCCGCGGCTCTTTTCTTTTCAGGGACAGGAAAATGACTTCTTTATTTCAAAGCCTCGGGCGGCAATGGCGGCGGCTCTAAGGTTTCCGTTGCTTTCCCTTCATCCGGCAGCGCCGGAGGATCGTCCTTCGGCAGGCTTTCGGGAACTTCGCCGGCCTTGTCCTTTTGGAATAACCCGCCCGCCCATCTTGCAACCGAGGTTGCGCTTTCCGCAACCGCGTTTCCTGCCTTTTTCAAACGACCGCCGGCAGCCGAAACGGATTCCACAACCAGATCGCCGGTCGATTGACTCACCGTAATGATCTTGTCGCGCGTATCTCGAATGCCGTCGCCGATCAGCTTGCGCAAGCTTTCACCGGCTTCGCTGAGCCATTCGATCATTTTGCGCTCGTCCACCCCGGTGAGGGCGCGTGTGGTTTCGCCCCAATCCTCCAAGCGGTCGGGTCCCAACTGAAAATAACGGACGGTCCGTTTACCGATGGCGTAGGTGGTCACCATATTGGCGCCGGCGGCCGCACCCATACCGATCACAGGCAGGGAGCGCGCGATGGATTTTTTGGCCAGTTGCTCACCGGCTTTTTGGGCAATTTTCTGACCTGCCTTCTTCACGACCTGGTTGGCGGCGCCGCTCACACCCGTGGTCATCAAGATGGCGGCGCGTTCCTCCGAGGGCGTCATGTCAACTTCAAAACAATAGGCAATTTCCAAGACCAGTTCTGCCTGCATACCGGCAGTCAAAGCCAAATCGACGGCTGAACCGAAGACCAGGGAGGTGATGGTTCCCAAACCGGGGATGTTGGCGGGCATGGCGGTAACCGCGCCGACGGCGGCAGTACGCTTGCATTTGCGTTTGATCAACATGCCGGTCAGCTCCTCCGGCGAGGACTCGGGATTTTTTTTGCGCAACTTCATGACGCGTTTGGCCGCGGCTTTCCGATCTTTGTCATCCAGTGAACCAATAACGCGGTCCAGGACGGCGTCTAAGGTGTGCCCGGCCGCACGCCGGACCAGACTTTTCTTTTCTTCCAGGCTTTTCTTTTCTTCCTCGGGTTGTTCCGTCATCACGAGACTCCATGGGTCTGAGATTCCCCCGCAATAGTTTACGATGGAAAATGTATCTCGGCTTAACGAAACGGCCGTCATGCGGCGCGCACTTTCCCTGAAAAACCCTGCCGACCGCCTCCGTACTTGTTGAATAACACACGAAACACCTCGCGAATTTGATGTGACCGGCGTTTTTCAAGTATAATGTCAGTCCTAAAACCGGAATGGAGGAGGGACCTCTATCAATGAAGCCGATACAAAGGTTCGGATCGATACTTACACTGTTTTTTCTCTTTGCATGCGGCGCCGCGGACCCCATGGATGAAATCAATCAGATGATTGCCGATGGAAACAAGGTCCAGGCCAAGCAAAAGTTCAAGGAACTGGTGGAAAAGGAAGATAACCCCAACATCGAACGCAAATACATTAAATTCCTCTATGAGCAGGCTCAATACCACGATTTCCGCCTGAGCGTCTCCGACTACCTGCGGCGTAACCCCGAGGACGGCGAGATCAAAGAATTACAGTTCGACTTCTACGCCAAACTGGCTTCCGACGCTGAACGCGTCGGCAATTATGAAGACGCCTTGGACTACATCGTCGCCAAGCTGTTGGACGAGGATTACAAGGACTTCCGCAAGTGGGAAGGCAAACAGGCCTCCATCTTCAAGAAGTGGTACAACGAGGCCAAAGAAAAAGGCGACAAGGCGACGATGAAAGACGCCGTGTTAAAGATGTACAACATGGAACTGAAGAACCTGGCTCAAAGCCTCGACCCGGAATTGTTCGACGAGGTGACCCGCATGCTGGAGCAACCCGAGGAAGCCAAAGCCCCCGCCGCCGAAGAACAATAGTCGATGTCGCATGCCTGCAGGCGTGTGGAGGGATGAGGAGAGTTCGTTATGAGTTTGAAGGGTAAGACACTGTTTATTTCCGGCGCCAGTCGAGGCATCGGCAAAGCCATGGCCATGCGCGCCGCTTGTGACGGCGCCAATATCGCTATCGCCGCCAAAACAGCCGAGCCTCATCCCAAGCTGCCGGGCACCATCTTTACAGCCGCCGAGGAAATGGAAGCGGCCGGCGGTAAGGCCCTGCCCTGCATCGTCGACGTACGTTCCGAGGAGGCGGTATTAGCCGCCGTCAAAAAAACGGTCGATACTTTCGGCGGCGTCGACATCCTTATCAACAATGCATCCGCCATCATCCTGACCGGAACCCTCGAAACGCCCATGAAGCGTTTCGATTTAATGCACCAGATCAACACCAGGGGCACCTACCTGTGTTCCCAGGCATGCCTGCCCCACCTGTTGAAGGCCGACAATCCCCATATTCTCAACATTTCACCGCCGCTGAACATGGAGACCCGCTGGTTCCAAAACCACACGGCTTATACCATGGCTAAGTTCGGCATGAGTATGTGCGTACTTGGTATGGCCGGCGAGTTTGCCGGTAAGGTGGGCGTCAATGCACTTTGGCCGCGCACCGTTATCGAAACCGCGGCGGTATTGAACCTGCTCGGCGGCAAGACCCTGGCCTCAAAGGGGCGCACCGTCGAGATTATGGCCGATGCGGCCTACGCCGTCCTCAATAGAGACGGCAAAACCTGCTCCGGTAATTTCTTCATCGACGATGAAGTTTTGACCGAAGAAGGCGTCTTTGATTTCGAACGTTACAAGGTCACTCCAGGAACGGCCGATGAAGATTTGGCCCCTGACTTCTTTATTTGACGCTTGTATCTTATGTGAGAGAAAGCAACCAGTTCGACTGGTTCCCGTAAAGAGCTTCATAGCGCCCTTGCCTCCACCTTTTGCTTACAGGAGACCACCATGAAATTCTACTTATGGACGCTGTCCATTTATTCGGTGATAGCAACCGTATTGATTGTGATGCTTGCCATGCAGAACAAGCAACTGAAAACCGCGCCCCCGGGCCGCGCGCCCGAACCGCTGGACTACAGCAAAACCTATGACCTGCCCGTGGGCGACTCCCCGATCAGGGGCAATGTCGACGCACCTGTAACCATCGTTGCCTTCAGCGAATTCGAATGCCCCTACTGCAGCAAGGCGACCGCCTTGGTAGACGGCATCATGGAGAAGCACGAGGGCAAGGTCAACCTGGTTTTCAAGAACTTCCCCCTGGCTTTCCACCCGGCCGCACGTCCCGCTGCCATGGCCGCTCTGGCTGCCAAGCGCCAGGGCAAATTTTGGGAAATGCACGACCTGCTGTTCCAAATGCAGGATAACTTGAAGAACCAAAACAACCTGCCCGAGGAAAGCTACATGGAATACCTGCGTGAGGAATTCGTCAACCTGGCCGCAAGCCTGGCCTTGGACATGGATAAGTTCAACGCCGACATGGACGATCAGGCCCTGGTCGACCAGATCGATTCCGAGGAAGCCCTGGGTCGAAGTGTGAACGTGGGCGGTACGCCGACATTCTTCGTCAACGGCGTCAAGGTCCCCGAACCCGGCCAGTTGGAAGAAGTCGTCAAACACTTCCTCGCGGGGCAAACAAGTAACAAGTTGTAAGTTACAAGTTTCAAGGGAAGAGGTAAGCCTTGCGGCTTACCCATGGCGATCGCGGTTATAGCGGGGCTCGAGGGGCGGCAGCCCCTCACCCTTGCATGAAGCATGTTGCCAGTTTCCAGTTGCAAGGGAAGAGGTAAGCCTTG
>JASJCB010000148.1 GCA_030066195.1 Acidobacteriota bacterium | reverse complement strand
GATGGTTTGGATTTCTTTTTCCAAATCGGCGATCATGTTCTGCTGTTCGAGGTAACTGATGACGGTGAAATTGTGATAAACCTGATCCCAGCTCTTCCTCTTGCTCTCGGGTATGTCGCGAATGAAGTCGCTGTGGATTCTCTGGTAGTATTGGTGCGTTTTTTCCGACGGCATGCCGACGCTGAAGTGAAGTATTTGCTTGTCTTGGAGCAAAAGGTCCAAGGCAAAATTGATGAGTGCCGCGCTCTTTCCGACGCCGCCTCGGGCAACCAATAAACTCATTCCCGGGTCGGCCAAGCCACCCTCTCTCTCCAATTCCCGGAGCGGGTGACTTTCGTTTAACTCTGCCTCACTCATGATAATCCTCCCTCGAGGCGGAGCGGGCTGGTAGCCGGCCTGGTCTAATGGCTTCACTTGTCTGTCATCATAGGCCCTCTACGAGCTTCTCCGCTAACTTTGAGATAGACAAATCCCTACCGTTCTGAAAGCCGGAATAACGGGGATTTGCTCTAACCATTCTTAACAAATTCCCCACATAAATTCAAATCATTTTCCTATGAAATTACGTTCGCCGGCGGTACTTGGGAACTTGGCCATTCTATGCTTTTCAGCCACCCGTCGCAGTGCTATGCTTAATGTTTGGGCCCGTTGGAGAACCCCCCGAATGGTGTGACTCCTCCCCGGCATGCGCGGGGACCTGAACGGGTGGGGGTCCAGTTTGGAGGCACATTGTTCGAACAGTTTTTTGCCAATATTGCCGGCTTAATCACTTTCTGGCCGACTGTTATCATTTTTATCGGCGCCGGTGTCTATGGTTTGAAATATGGCGCCGACTGGTTGGTGGACGGCGCCGCCAACCTGGGTTTCCGTTTCAGCCTGTCCGCCACCATGATCGGACTGACGATCGTCGCCTTCGGTACATCCGCGCCCGAACTTGTGGTCTCCGCCATGACCGCCCTGGAAGAAAAGGCCAAACTGTGTTTGGGTAACGTGGTGGGTTCCAACGTTGCCAACACTTCGCTGATCCTGGGCGCCACCGCGATCGTTTTTCCCATGAACATCGGCAAGGACTCTATCCGATACGACGGACCCATCAGCTTCCTGGCTATTTTGCTCGTCTGTATACTGGCTTTAGCCGGGTCGGAGATCTCGCGCCTGGACGGCTTCATCCTCCTGGGTACCTTCTCGGTCTGGATGACCTGGCTGATCCGCAAATCCCTGCGCGAGGCTCGCGAATCCAAAGCGCGGGAACTGTTGGAAGAGGAAGGCGTGGTCTTCCACAAACGCGCCATGGGTCTGGATATCGTCTTCGTCATCCTGGGCCTGATCCTGCTGGTTGTGGGCGCCAAGTTACTGGTGGTCGGCGCCATTGAAACCGCGACCGCCTGGGGCGTCAGCGAAACCGTGGTCGGCCTGACCGTGGTCGCGCTGGGAACCTCATTACCCGAATTGGCCGTGTGCCTGGCCGCCGCCTTGCGCAAACACGCCGACATTACCGTGGGCAATGTCATGGGCTCCAATATCTTCAACGCCCTCCTCATTTTGGGCGTAGCGGCCGTCATCTTCCCCATGAAGTTCGACTTGGGCATACCCGACGACTACGAAACCCTGGCCTGGGATATCCCCCTATGCGTGGCGCTATGCCTGTTGATCATTCCCATGATGCGCCATAAATACAAGCTTTCACGCTTCAAGGGCTGGTTTCTACTCGCCTTTTATTTCGGTTATATCGCCTTCGTCACCATTCGCCATATGGTCGCTTGAGCCCTCCCGTGGTATGTTGATGGTACCGGTTCGTTTCATTTCGATTTCTACCATGAATGGAACCGGCATCACTACATCCAAGGAGGCACCATGCTCAAACTGGAACATCTGAAGGTCAAGAGTTTCGTGACCCGGCAACAGGCACAAAATCTGGCCGGCGGCGCCCTCGCCGCTGCTGAATTTGGATTGGTCAAAGACGAAATCCAAAAGACCAATCAATCCCTGATGGACTGCCCGACTGAACCTGTCCTCTGTCCTCCGTAAAATCATGATCAATCGGGGGAGCATGCCTCCCCCGGTTTTTCCCGTGCAATTGGCTGTCGCCCCGGCCGCTTGTCAATATTCTCTCGCGAAGTACCCGGTGCCCGGGCCGCGCCTCAAAAACCGGCGGATAACTTGCCGTCGCCCTGGCCGCCGGCCAAAATTCTTCGGCGAAATACCCGGTGCCCGGGCCGCGCCTCAAAAACCGGCGGAAAATGTGCCGTCGCCCCGGGCGCCTGCCAAAATTCTCTCGCGAAAGACCCGGCGCCCGGGCCGCACCTCAAAAACCGGCGGAAAATGTGCCGTCGCCCCGGGCGCCTGCCAAAATTCTCTCGCGAGGGACCCGGTGCCCGGGCCGCGCCCCAAAAACCGGTGGAAAGTGTGCCGTCGCCCCGGGCGCCTGGCCGGTTCAATGTCCGGCTCGTCCTGTTCACCGCCCGGACTTGGCTTGACATTTGGCTTTGCTTGGGATTGAATGATGCCTTTCGCGCCCGACACTTTTTGAGGCGATCCATCATGAATGAACCAAAATCCGGCTCGGATAAAGCCCGCTATTTTCGAGGAAGGTTACGGCAGGCATTTGCTGAATTGAACCCAGGCGCCTGGCTCGCGGCGCCGGGAGCGATCTTCCGGGATCTGGTTCAACCCCGGAAAGCCGGAGACAGGCAGGTCGCACTGCCCGAAATCATGGGCTGGTTGGCGCGTGCCCAAGATGCTGCCGAAAACGGCGGGGTCTCCATCTATTATTCTCTTTACGGCGGCTACGGCGCCCCCTACCCGGAAGCAACCGGTTACATCATTCCCACCATGTTGCGCTATGCCGATCGATTCGGCGTACCGGAATTCCAAACACGAGCCGTTCGAGCCGGAGACTGGCTTTTGAGCCTACAGGCCGAAGACGGCGCCATGCCCGGCGGGCTCGGAGGTTTGGAAGATCCACCCCTGGTTTTCAATACCGGCCAGATCCTGTTCGGGCTCAACGCCCTGGCCGAGTCTACTCAAGCACCGCGTTTTGTTGAAGCGGCAGCCAAAACAGCCGCCTGGCTTCGTCAGCAGCAGGACGACGACGGCGCCTGGCGTCGGCACACCTATCAGGACAAACCTCATGTCTACGCCGCCATGGTTGCCCATGCCCTTGCGGAGCACCATTGTCAAACCGGAGATAAGCGAGCCCGGCAAGCCGCCGAGGCCCATCTCCGGTGGGCCGCGAGTCAGTTCCACGACAACGGTTTCCCAGGTGCGCTCAACCTGATCTATTGGCCCAACTACCTGCATTTCATCGCCTACACGCTCCAAGGTCTGGTGGAGGGCGCGGCGCTGCTTGACCTGCCGCAACTCTGGCAAAAAGCCGAACCGGCCGCACAAGTTTTGCGTGACCGTTTCCTGCAAAACGACAAACTACCCGGCGCCTTCAAGGAAGACTGGCGTCCTGATGGGAGCTATGCCTGCCTCACCGGCAACGCCCAGATCTCCCTGGTCTGGTCGCGGCTCTTTTCTCTGACCGGCGAACCCGCTTTCCGGGAAGCCGCTCAGAAAATGACGGAGCAACTGGCCGGTACGGTTCGGTTGTCCGCTTCAGGGGGCGTGCGCGGCGGCGTAAAGGGTTCGCACCCGATTTGGGGCCGCTACCTTGCTTTGCGCTACCCCTGCTGGGCCGCAAAATTCACGGCAGATGCCTTGATGATTTGCGGTTGAGCCATGATATTCTTTCGATTGCTGATATTTGCCCGGCATGATAGTTGGCGGAAAGTCAGTAGAATGACCACGCGGTCGAGATGGAATGGATAAAGATTGGATAGAAGCAACCATCACTTAATGAAACTAAAAGAACTATGCTACTCAAGAACAGGTATGGAAGGCCATTGGCGCCTGCCGGCTATTGCTGCGGGTCTCCCGGAGGCGGTCGAGAAAGGTTTGGAAGCGGTTGCCCCTCAGGAATTGGCGAAGGCCGTGCGAAGTGAGGTGACCTTGGGGCCCAGCAAGGTGTATGAGCACACGCTTGCTTTAACGGTATCAGTACCAGACGCGGTTATGAAAATTTACCAAGAGGTTAAAGACCTTAAAGATGTCAACCCATGGTATGAATATTTCATTTATGTGGCTGAGCGCTATTTTTTCAGGCCGGTCGTAGATGACACTGCAGAACCCTGGCGATGGTACGATTTTCTTGAATCGAACCCTTTCGACAAAGGGTGCATGGATTTACGGCCGATTGAGAATGCCACTCTTACACTTGCCGATCTCATGAAAGCAATGGAGATCGACCCCTACCTCCTGAGAGGGCTCCAGTACCAGGACATTCATATCGAGGCATCTGTTTTCGACTATTTCTTGGATAAGTTAACCGACATCGATCCCTATGTCGCCGCACTTATGGTTGAACTATCACGCCGGTCGGGATTCGATCAGAATCTCTGGATCGATCCGGTATCCGAGCTATATAGACAAGCTGCGCATGCAGATGAGGTCATCCCGCTCATCTACGCGGTACTCAATCGAAAATGGTCGGTCACTGCATAAATGTCACTAGTTGCTTCGGGAACATCGCCGGCTACTCCGAGCAAATAAGGTTTCGGAGACTTACAGCGCAAACAGATGTCGCTAGCTGCTTCGGGCAAGAGTGAATTACAACTGACGGTAGACGACAACCTGTCAGTCCTCGATTTAGTCTTCAACCCGGCCTGGTTTTCCAACGGTTTCCGGCAGGTCAGCGGTTATAGTATTGAGGAATTGGAAACTTCGGAGGATGCCATGAGGGAAACCAAGAACTCCGTTGCATTGATAACGGGCTGTGCGAGCGGGATCGGCGCCGCATTGGGCAAAGCCATGCTGGATCGCGGCTATCGTTTGGTCCTGACCGATATCGACGCTGACGGTCTGGCCCGGAATTTCGGGCAGTACGAAGGAGAATTCGTTATCCTGGCCGATCTGGACATCCGCGACGAAAACGCCTGGCGCAAGACCCTGGACGCGGCATTTGAGCGGTGGGGACGCCTGGACATCTTGCTCAATGTGGCCGGTTACCTGGAGCCGGCCTATAGTCACGAGTGCGAACCCGAGCAAATCGCCAGGCACATGCGCATCAACGCGGAGGGACCCATGCTGGGGACTCGACTGGCCGCCGAACGCATGGTGACCCAAGGGCATGGTCATATTATCAACATCGCCTCCCTGGCCGGGGTTGCCCCCGTCCCGGGACTCAGTATGTACGTTGCCTCCAAATTCGCTTTGCGCGGTTTCTCTCTGGCCGCTGCCCAGGAACTTCGCGAGCACGGGGTGTATGTCACCGTGATTTGCCCCGATGCCGTGCAAACGCCCATGCTGGACATGCAGGTGGACTATCCCCAAGCGGCGCTCACCTTCTCGGGCGGTCGCGTCCTGACCACGGATGATATCGTGCGCGCCGTCCTCGATCGGGCTATTCCCAGAAAACCCCTGGAAATCCTCATTCCCGGGTCTCGCGGGTTCCTCGCTCGCGTTGCCTCGTTCTTTCCCGGGGTTACCTTTTTATTGGGCGACAGACTCGCCAGGAAGGGCCGTCGACGCCAGGAGGCCCTGGCGAACACTCGCGCCGGCCGGAGTTGATTTCGCGGTATGAGAGGGAGCCGCGCGGTCATGGGATGAACCCAAACAAGAGAGAACCCCGACCTAATAGGGCATGAACAGTCGCTATGATGCGACTTTACATCGATATCAGCTTTGGGAGAACTCACATGGCGCTGAAATACCTGACCTGTCTGCTGCTTTTCGCGGCGCCCGCTCTTTGGGCACAATCCACGGTGATCCACGCCGGTCACCTTATCGACGGGAACTCCTCGGAGATTGCCGGGAAAACCACCATTACCATTGAAGACGGCAAAATTACCGCTGTAGAAAGCGGCTATAAAAAGGCGCCGGACGGGGCGACCGTCATTGACCTGAAGGACTCCTGGGTGATGCCGGGTCTTATGGACATGCACACGCACCTGTCCGGCCAGGCCAATCCCAATTCCTACAATGAGGGCTTCCGTATGAACCCGGAAGATTACGCCTTTCGTTCGGTACGTTACGCGGAACGCACCTTAATGGCCGGCTTCACTACGGTCCGCGAGGTAGGCGGCAATATGTCCATTGCCTTGCGGAATGCCGTCCGAAAGGGATGGATCAAGGGGCCGCGTATTTTTGCGGCCGGTCAATCCATCGCCACAACCGGCGGTCACGCCGACCGCACCAATAGTCTGAACCACTTTCTGATGGGCGATCCAGGCCCGGCCGAGGGCGTGATCAACGGGGCCGACGAGGCGCGTAAAGCGGTTCGGCAACGCTACAAGAACGGCGCCGATCATATCAAGATCACGGCCACCGGCGGCGTTTTGAGCAACGCCAAGAACGGTCGCAATCCCCAGTTCAACCAGGAGGAACTGGATGCCCTGGTCCAAACGGCGCGAGATTACGAAATGCATGTTGCGGCGCACGCCCATGGAGCAGAAGGCATGAAGCGAGCTCTGCGCGCCGGTGTGCTGACCATAGAACACGGCACCTTTATGGACGATGAAGTGATTGCCTTGATGAAGGAAAAAGGCGCCTATCTTGTACCCACCATGATGGCGGGCGATTGGGTTACCAAAAAGGCGCAAGATCCCGATTACTTCCCGAAATTGGTTCGTCCCAAGGCTCTGGCAACCGGCCCGGCCATGAGGACCAATTTCACCAGGGCCTATAAGGAAGGGGTGAACATCGCCTTCGGAACCGACAGCGGCGTCTCCGCGCACGGGGAAAACGGTTACGAGTTCTTCCTGATGGTAGACGCGGGTATGCCGCCGATGGAAGCTATTCAGTCTGCAACAAGTGTGTCCGCGAAGTTGTTGGGCATCCAGGATTCCCTGGGTACGGTGGAGGCCGGCAAGATTGCCGATATCGTTGCTGTAAAGGAAGATCCCACCAAGAATATTCGCATTATGGAAGACGTGTCCTTCGTGATGAAGGAAGGCGTGGTCTACAAGCAGTGACTCTACGCCCGGGCCGGCATCAGGGCGAGTAGGCGACTCGCCCTTTATTCTGCCGACGGGAGCCGGATGGTGAAGCAACTGCCCAGCCCCGCGTTTGAGGTAACGGTCATCTCACCGCCGTGTCGTTGAATGATCCCTTGGGAAATCGATAGCCCCAGGCCGGTCCCTTCCCCGGAGGGTTTGGTGGTGAAGAACGGCTCGAAAATACGTCGGCGGGTTTCCTCCGGGATGCCGCCGCCCGTATCCTCGAAGTGGATGACCGCTTTCCCGTCGCGTTCTTCGGTCCTGATCGACAGGCGGCCCACCTCCTCTTTTCCTTCCACATGTTTTTGGATCGCCTGGCAGGCGTTCACGGCAAGGTTCATGAAGACCTGATTCAATTTTCCCTGATGTCCCATGACATACAGGCTGCCGCTGAAGTCCGTTGAGAAGGTAACGCAATCCTTGAAGTTGGCCGTGACCAGGTTTCCCGTCGAGATGAGGCAGGCATGTAAATCCACCTTCTCCAGCACCCCGCTGCCGCCTCGCGAGAAGACACTCAGGTCTCGGACGATACGCGAAATGCGTTGCGAGCCGTCCGATACGATTCGGGCCTGGTTGAACAACGGCTTCATTTTGTCTTCCAGGACGGTTAAGACCTCGGGATCGGCATCCTCTCCGGCCAGTTCCAGGAGAAAGGTTTTCAGATCTTTCAGTCCGGCTTGAAGGTTCTCGGCGCTGCCGGCAACGTAATGAACCGGGTTGTTGATTTCATGGCCGATTCCCGCGGTGAGCATCCCCAGGGCGGCCATCTTATCGTTCAGTGCCATTTGTTCCCTGATTTCCAGCAGGCTCTCCCTACTCGCCTCGATTTCGCCCAGGAAACGCGCCTTGCTGAGGGCCAGGACGGCATGTTCGCGGTAATTGTCCAGACGCCTGATGTCGTCGAGTGAATAGGCGTGGCGGGAGTCAAAGTTGTCCAGAACCAGGAAACCGTGCGGACGGCCTTCCAGGTAGAGCGGCATGCAGAGAGTGGCCAGGGGCGTACCTTCCCCGGCTTCGCCGTCGGTGATATCCGGGCGACTTAGCATGCGGGTTCCAGTTTCCCGGTCGGCTTCATCGGAAGACAGATAAAAGCGGGTCGAGTCCGGCGCCAATGGTTGCAAGGACTGATCTTCGCTATAACCTTTTTGGGCAATCGGCTGGAGCCGGCCGTCCTGCTTTTTCAGAAAGGACACACCGGCTTGGGCGCCGGGGATATCGTCCAGGCACACGGTCAACAGGCGCCCTAAAACCTGTTCGACGGCGTCGCCCTGATCGAGCATATCCATAATTTCTTCCAACACGCGGGTCGATTGTCTCATCCGCAGATGTAAGTCCAGGCGGGCAAGCAATTCGCTACGGGCCGGCGGTTTGCAGATATAGTCGTTGCCGCCCGCCTCGAAACCCGCGGTAAGGTCGGGAATCTGGTTGAGGGCCGAAAGGAAAATGACCGGCAATTCGTGAGCGGCGAACCGTTCGCGAATGCGGCGACAGGTTTGATAACCGGAAAGCTGCGGCATCATAATGTCCAGAAAAACCAGATCGGCGGATTCCCGCTCCAGGAAATCGACAGCCTTGAATCCGTTGGCCGCCTCGGAGATCCGATAACCGAAGGGGGCCAACTGGTCATGCAACACGCGGCGATTGACGGGATCGTCATCGACCACCAGGATATGGTAGCCGTTGCCGCTATGCGCCGAATGTCCCTGGTCTTCAGCCTGGGGAAAGACATCGGAATTCGGTTCCAGTGAATCATCGCGGGTAGAGATCGGGGTCTTTTGCTTCTTCTTCGGTTCTTCCGCGGCTTCATCAGCCAGGGGCATGGTGAAGCGAAAAGTGGAGCCCACACCGAGTCGGGACTTGACGCTGATGGTGCCGCCATGCAGGGCAACCAGTTGTTTGCAGATGGCCAGCCCCAATCCCGTACCGCTTTGTGAGCGGGTGGCGCTCTCTTCCAATTGCTCGAAGGAATGGAAGATGCTGTTTAATTTCGACTCGGGAATACCCGGTCCGGTATCACTGACACTGACGGCGGCCAGCCCGTTTTCAACGCCGGCGTAAACACGTACGGTGCCCTGGACGGTGAATTTGACCGCGTTGCCCACCAGGTTATGGAGAATCTGTTGAAAGCGGTCGGGGTCGGCGAATACCGCCGGGAAATCCTTGTGAACCGAATTCTCCAAGAGGATGCTCTTGTCCATGGCCAGGGTTTCAACCAAACGCAACACGGTGCTCACGGAATCATAGACATCCATGGGTCGCCGATGAAGTTTGAGTTTGTGACGCCGCAGTCTCGAAAAATCCAAAATATCGTTGATCAAGCCGGACAAGCGTCGGCCGCTGTTGGTAATCATGGTCAGGTTGGCCATGGCCTTCTGGTTGAGCGGCCCGGCTACGCCGTTGGTCAAAGCCTCGGCCAGGCCGATGATACCGTTGAGCGGGGTGCGCAGTTCGTGGCTGGTATTGGCCAGGAACTCGTCTTTCAAACGATTGAGACGGCGCAGGTGTTCGGTGACACTGCGTTCCTGGTCAAGCATCTGTTGCTCTTTTTCGCGAAGAGCCCGTTCCGTTTCCAATTTTCGCCTCTGCATGTGGATATACCTGGCGGACAAACCGATCAGACTCAGCATGTACAAGGTATAGGCCCACCACGAAGCCCAGGGAGAGGCAGGCATGTCGATCTGCAATACGGTCTCTTCTCCGCTGACGCCGTCACGGTTTTCGGCTTTCACCATGAAGGTGTAGCGTCCCGGATCCAAGTTGGTGTAGATGGCGCTGCCGGGACCGGTTTGGTTTTGCCATTCCCGGTCGAAGGGTTCCAGTTTGTATTGGAAATGCCGGTTGCCCTCGCCGTGAAAATCAAGCGCGGCGAATTGTAACTGAAGCGTACGGTGGTCGTGGCGGAGAGACAGTTTCTCCAACTGCTCCGGTGTGGTGCCCATCATCTTCGGAGCGAGCAGGGGATTGACTGTTTTGCCGTCAAGCCGTATTTCGGTTAGCAAAACGCGAGGGCCGGTGTTCAGGCGAGCGACCGATTGGGGATGGAAGATCACCATACCTCGATTCCCGCCGAAGGCCAATAATTTGTTGTCCGCGACAAAGCCGGCATGGGGGGAGAAGAAATCGGTCGGCAGGCCGTGATCCTTCCCGAAATTGGAGAAGGTCTCCGAGGCCGGTTCGAAAAGTGACAGGCCGTTAGCGGTTGCCAACCATAAGCGCCCCTGGTGATCGCCCAGAATGGTGTAGACGGCGTCGCCCGGCAGTCCGTCCGGCGAGGTATAGATCCGCGTTTTCCCATCATTGGGATTCAGATGACAGAGACCGCCGTCCGTGCCGATCCAAAACGTCCCGTCCCTATCTTCCCAAAGGCAAAAGAAACTGTTCGGCGGCAGGCTGTCCGGCTGTTGCGGGTCGTGTCGGTAGGTTTTAAATTTCCCGGGCGTTTCCAAATCCATACGCCGCAACACACCGTGTTGGGCGCCGATCCACAGCGGTTCCCCGGGTTTGGAAGCGCCGTGCAGAAAGGAAATCGAGCGATCGGCCATTGCGTTAGGCGATGTCGGGTCCAAAATCACGCGCTCGAAGATCCCGGGCCGATCCATTCGATGCAAACCCACGGCCCCCGAACCTACCCACAGGGTTCCGTTGACATCTTCCAAAAAAGCTTGGATGGGGTAGACGGGTAAGGCGGGGTCTTTGCGAAGCGGGTAGTGTTTCAGACTTCCGTCCGGCAGAAGACGATAGATATCTTGCGCACCGGTTCCGATATAGATGCTGCTGTCCCGAGTCTGGTACAAGGCGTATACGGCATTGGCCCGCATACCTTTTCCTTGATCGGGGCCGCCGTACACAACGGGTTTCGCGGCGCCGGGTTTCCAATGCTCCAAACCTCCCGACTCCTTGCCGATCCAAACGGCGCCTGCATCATCCATCATCAGTGACTTGACGGTGCCGGTGATCACGGCGCCCAATCCGCCGGCGAAAGGAGACGGCGCCAGGCAATTGGCTCCGTCACCCAAATAACCCACCCAAACGATGCCGTCCCGGCCGGAAAAGACACAACGCATCCTGCCGGGTTGCAGGTTGATACGCCGGTCCGGCTTGAATTGCCAATGCCTCACTTTTCCCAGAACCGGGTTCAGATAGTAAAGCCCCGAGGAGAAGGTTGCCACCCAGAGGTTTCCGGCTTCATCTCGTGAGATGTCCATCACATCTTCGATTGGTTTGCCGATATCGTTGCGATAGATGGTCACCGCCTCGGCTTCCGCCTGCTTCAGGTAGGACAGACCCGCTCCCGCGCCGATCCACAGATTTCCCAGGCGATCGGTAACCAGGCTTTCGATATAACCCAGGTCTCGGTCTTCCTCTTCTCGAAAGTGTTTGAAGACACCGGGCCGGTTCAAATCCATCCGGCTTACAAGGCCCTGGCTATAGCCCACCCACAGCCTTTGCTGCTCGGTGTCTATGAACAGGGCGGTGACGCTGTCGGCGCCTAAACTGTCCGGGTCTTCAGGATTACGCCGATAGCCTGTGACCTCGCCGGATTCGGGATTGAATCGGTCCAAACCGCCCAGGGTTGCCACCCATAGGAAACCGGCATCGTCAAACACCGCGGCTAAAATGTGGTCGTCGCTGAAACCATTTGTTTCCCCGGTGTATCTTGTAAAGCAACCGGTCATCGGGTCCAACCGGTTCAGCCCGCCCTTGGTGCCGACCCAGAGGTAGTCCGCGTCGTCCTGGTAAAGGCTGAGAATATGGTTATTGGACACGGAGCACGGGTCATCCGGCACGTTGCGGTAGACTTTGGTGCGGCTGCCGTCATAGCGGTTCAGCCCGTCTCGGGTGCCGAACCAGACAAAACCCAAGCGGTCCTGAAGGATGACATTGATACCGGTGTTGGAAAGTCCGTCCTCGCGATTCAAATGCAATACGGCGTAGTCGGTTTCAAAGAGATTTTGACTCCAACCGAAAACAGAGGCCCAGGCAAGCCACCCGGCAACGAGCATACGGAACGAACGACGGTGAAGGGGAACCAAAAGCGCAACTCCTTGGAGTGAGCGTTTTTGGCATGATGGGTGTCTGTTTTATCGGCAGGGACCACGGCAAACTTTTGGGCGAATTTTCCTGGAACGCCAAAGAAACGTGCTTGGTAACGGCGCAACATGAAGGAGATGGGGTTATAGCTGCTATGGCTTGCCTTCGGGCTGCCCGACCATTGGGCTTGTTGGTTCATTGTTCGCTCACGCTACCGGCGTGTTCCAGTAGGGCTGCTGTTTCGGCGGCGGCCCGGCGTAGTTGGGTTTCGTCGAAGCCCGCGTAACCCAGGACGAAACCCGAAGGGCCTTTTCGGTCCGGGTAGTAGTCTGTCAGTGGGCGTAGCAGTAGTTTTCTTTTTTTGGCCTCTTGATGAACGGCCTGGTCGTCCAGCGGTCCCTTGGCGTAGGCCGTCAGGTGCATGCCTGCCGGGGTTGGGTCGGCGGAAAGCCAGGGGGATAAAACGTTTTTTACCAACTCGTTCATGACCCGGTAGCGATGAGCGTAGGCGTGGCGCATGCGGCGGACGTGGGAGAGGAACCAGCCCGATTCGATGAATTCGGCCAGGGCCGCTTGCGTGATCGAGGGCGCTTGTCGGTCCAGGTAACATCGTCCCGCGAGGAAGGCGTCGATCAGGTTGTCCGGGACCACCAGGTAACCCAGACGCAGGGCCGGAAACAAAACCTTGGAGAAGGTCCCGACGTAGATGACGCGGCCCGCGGTGTCCAGGCCTTGCAGCGAGGCCAGGGGACGTCCGTCGTAGCGGAATTCGCTGTCGTAATCGTCTTCCAGGATGTAACTGCCCCATGTTTCGGCGTTTGCCAGCAGGTCCAACCGGCGAGCCAGGGACATGGTGATGCCGGTTGGGTATTGGTGCGAGGGCGTGACGTAGATCAGGCGGGGTTTCGGGGCGAGTTTTTTACCCGCGGCCAGGTCGATGCCCTCGCGGTCCATGGGCACGCGGACGGGTTGAATGCCCGCGCTGATCATAGCCCCTTGCGCGCCGTGGTAGCCGGGGGTTTCCAACCAGGCCGTATCGCCCTCGTCCAGCAGCAGGCGGCAGGCCAGGTCCAGGCCTTGTTGAGCGCCGGCGGTGATGATGACCTGGTCGGCATGGCAGGTTACCGCGCGGCAAGCTTTCAGATATTCGGCGACGGCCTTGCGCAGTTGGGGGAGACCGCCCACGTTGCCGTAGCCCAGCATGTCCGGTTTGACGTCTCGCCAGTGTTTGCTGACCAGGCGGGACCAGCGTTCCAACGGGATCTGGGCAAGGTCGGGCAGGCCGGGCATGAAAGGCAGCAGTTTCTCCGAGCGCGGTGTATCGATTTGGGTGGCCAGGCGCCGGCCGCGTTGCGACAAACCCGTATCTTCTGATTTAGGCTTCGGCTTGTCTTCGGCTTGTTTCGGTTGGGCGCGCAAGTAGCGATCGGGTATGGTTTCCGTAATATAACTGCCGGAACCGTGGCGGCGTTCCAGAAAGCCCTCGTCGGTCAATTGATCGTAGGCGTTGACGACCGTGTTGCGCGACAGGTTCAGTTCGCGGGCAAAGGCGCGACTGGAGGGCAGGCGAATGCCGGGGGGGAAGCGTCCCAGCAGGATGGCCTCGCGAACGGCCCGGTAGAGTTGGCGGTACAAAGGCTCGGGGTCGGACTGGTCCAGTTGAATGGTGTGGATTTCGCTTAAGGGCAGTCGGTTCGATCGGCTCATGGCAAAAGTGGACCTCTATATCTTTCCGAATTGGATCTTACCATGAGTCCACTTTGCACATACATTAGGAAAAAACGAGAGGAGGTGACGAAATGTCCCAGCCGCCGACAGAACGAACCCGTGTGCGCCGCTCCGCCAAAAGGGGGATCTACGATAAAGAAACCGTTTACGCAATCGTGGATGCGGCCTACGTGGGCACGGTCGCCTATGCCGCGGCCGGCAAGGTGCGTCAGATCCCCATGGCGATCTGGCGTGAGGGCGACGCACTGTACATCCACGGCAGCACCGCGTCCGGCTTGATGCGCGATCTCGCCGCGGGCGCCGAGGCCTGTATTGCGGTGACGCATTTGGACGGCCTGGTATTGGCGCGATCCGCGTTCCATCATTCCATGAACTACCGCTCGGTAGTGCTGTATGGAAAGGGAAGGGAAGTGGTCGAGGCCGAAGCCAAAGAACGCGCCCTGGACGCTTTTATGAATCACCTTACGCCGGGTCGCCTGTCTGAGGTGAGGCCGCCGACCGCGCAGGAGTTGAAGGGCACCATGGTGCTTGCCTTTCCTTTGGATGAAGCGTCCGCCAAGATCCGAACCGGCGGCCCTATCGATGATGAAGAGGATTACAAATTGCCGGTATGGGCCGGACAGGTGCCCTTGAAACTGGTTACGGGAGAGCCCTTGCCGGACGATCGCTTAAAGTCGGGAACAGCTACGCCGGCATACCTGGAGGGATTGCCTCACGAGCGTGAGGCCGCGCTATCGACCACCTGACCAGCGGCGGCTTTCCTAAATCACCGGTCGTTTCTGAAAGGTCATGGTAAAGGTGGCGCCCTTGCCGGCGCCCTCGCTGGATCCTTGCAGGTCGCCGCCCATTTGGCGCATGAAGTGCAAACTGGAATGCAGCCCGAAGCCGTGGCCCTTGGACTTGGTGGTGTAGCCGAAGCGGAAGAGGTTGGCCGTCTGCTCGGGTGTCATGCCTGAGCCGTTATCGGTGACCACCACCCGGATCTTGTCCTTGCCGGCTTCTGTAATCACCTCGATATGCCTGTTGTCCGCCGGGTTGTCCATCAAAGCATCGAGCGCGTTTTGAATGAGGTTACTGACTACCTGGACCGCCTTGGAATGACTCACCATCAAACGACCCTTGAAATCTTCGCGCTGTTCTACCTGAACCTGGTGTTGTCGCAAGCAGCCGTTCATCAAGGTGAGTGTGTGCCGAATCACCTCGTTCAGGTCACTACGACGGTCCTCCTCGTCAATACTCACACAAGCTTGCTGGGTTTTGATAATCTGGTCGATGGTGCGGGCATTACGTTGCACGACGTAGCTTTCGCGAGTCAACTTTACATTTTCCCGACTCAGCGATTTCTCCAAGGCCTGCAAGAACTTGGGCAGCATCTTGCCGCGTTCATCATGGGTCAGGTAATGGGCCGCATTATCTTTGTGTTCTTCCAGCAACATGTTGGCCTTGCTCAGTTTCTCCACCTGAGAGTGCTTGGTGATGTGTTTGATGGCCTCGGCGGAGGTGGTAATCCCGTTCAACAGGTTGCCGACATTGTGCAATACGCCGGCGGCCAGTTCGGCCATGCCCGCCTTGTGCGAAAGAGCCAGCACCTGGCCTTCGAGCCGTTTCAAAAGCCGACAGGCATCCTCGCGTTCACGGACGGCATGTATCAGGCTCAGGTTGGCGCACACCAGGTTGCGGATGACCATGGGCATGATTTCTTCAACCAGGCGAATATCGTTCACACCCAATTCCATCAATTGCAGCTCGGTAGGCGCATCCTCCAGGAGTTCCAGGATCAGCACGATCCTGGTTTGCTGCCGGTCCCCGCGAAGTCGGGTCAATAACTCCAAGGCGTCCCATCGATCCTCGGGTAGTAAGAGCAACAGCGGTATGCGTTCCGTGAGCGGAAAATTGTTATGCCGCCAGTCGATCAACTCCACGGTCCGGCCCTCTACCTTGAAGGCGCCCAATGATTCCGTAATTCGATTGTAAAGTCCGGCCTGGCTGGTCAGCACGGCTACCCGCCAGGGCTCGGCGGGGGAGTGAGACGGATTTGCCGCGGTCTGCCTCTCTCTTGCCGTTACCATAGGTACTTCCCGATAGTCTGGAAAGACGCCGCTTTCATGGTTTTTCCGGCTGGATGCCGTCTCGCGGGCAGATGTGTTCTCATAGCAACCCCCTGGCCGCGATTGCAGCCGCGTGCGGATTTTCATCCACGTACATGGTGGGTAGCCATAAGTTTTAGATCGGCAAACTTGTTCAGAAGTTAACAGGCCGTATCAGGGAAACTACCTACTAAAGTAAATTTAGATGGTTGAGACAGTTTGTTTGACAGCATCAAGCCGGTTTAATAGTTTCGTGATCGGCTTTTCGGAGCGGGCTGAAATCAGGCACCGGGTTGTTTCCGAACCGACAAGCCCAGTAATCGGCCCGCGCCGGCCAGGAAATCCTCGACCAGGCAAATGGTGGTGGGCAGGAGAACCAGGGTAAGCACGGTCGATACGATCAAGCCGCCCATAATCACAAAGGCCATGGAATAGTAGTACATACCGGCCAGGGCGGGTTGCTGGATCGCCATGGGCATCAGGCCGATGAGCGTGGTGATGGCCGTAATCAGGATGGGCCGCAGTCGTTCGCGTCCACCCTTTACCATGGCTTCCGTTCGGCTCATTCCCGCGCGCCGGTAGGTGTTGATATGTTCGATCATCACAATGCCGTTATTGACCACAATTCCCAGCAGCAGCAGAACGCCGACGGCCGCGGGTTGGTCCATATCGGTACCGGTCAGGTGCAGCGCCCAATACGCACCGGAGACCGCGAACGGCAGCGAGATCATCAACGCAACCGCCTGGCGCACCGATTCGAACAGGCCCGCCATGACGCCGAAGATCAGCAACAAAGCAAGGTAGATGCCGGTAACGAATTCCTTTTTGGTTTCCTCTGCCTCGCGGTTGCCGGGGTTGAAGTTCCATTTATAGCCGTAGGGGAGGTCCATGGTTCTCAAAGCCGCCGCCGCACGCTCCCGGTGTTCCGCTTTCTTGCCCGATTCATAGCGGGCGCCCACCCACAGGGAGGTTACCCGGTTACTGCGTCGGATGCCGTCCGGTCCCTTGACCACGCGGAAATCGGCCAGGCTCTCCAGGGGCACGACCGGGGTTTCGCCGCCGCCCAGGACGGGCAGGGAGCGCAATTGGTCCACGGTTTGGTTTTCCTGTTCCTCCAGCAACATGCGCATTTCCACTTCGCCGTCAGGCCCCTTGAAGCGAGGCAGGCGACTTCCGCGAAAGGTCAACTCGACAATCTGAGAGGGACGGGCGATGTCCACGCCGTAGGCATGCACGCGTTCGCGGTTTACCTCGGTGTGCAGTTCCGTGGAGCCGCCCTCGCCGCTGTTGTAATGGTCGAACAGGTCCGGCACGGTTTTCAGACGTTCCTCGGCTTCTTCCGCCAGTTTGGCCAGGACCTCGGTGTCGGGACCCTGGAGTTGGAAGCCGATGCGTTTGCCCCGGTTGCGGTCCCAGAAACGCCCGTTGTCCATGACCGCCATTCTAACGCCGGCGATCTTGGGAAACAGCTTGGGCATTTCCTTGCGCACCTCATTCATATGGGCCTCGTTGACGAATCCCGGTTTCATATAGAGCCGTGTTTGCGAACCCCGGTCGGAGTACCAACTGTAAATGGACTTCACCTGCAATCGTTCGGCATGCGGTTTGAGAATATTTTCGACGATAGTCACTACTTCTCTTTTCTTCTCGAGCGGCAGGTCCTCGGAGAAGCGGTAGCGCATGCCCACGAACATCTCGTTGTCGTCGGACTCGAAGTTCATATCGACGGCCTTGAAGGGAATCCAGCCGGAGCCGATGATCAGCAGGCCGGCGGCCACGGGTAGCCAGCGGTGGCCCAGGGTCCAGCGCAGCATGCGACCGTATTTCTGCACCATCCAACTCATGAGCCGGCCGGGCTTGCGTGTTTTCTTGCGTTTCAGCAGGTAGGCCGAGCAGAGGGGAATCAAGGTCTGGCTGACGAAGAGGGAGGCCAGCAGGGTAAAGCAGACCGTCATGGCCAGTTCTTTGAAGGTGAGGTTCATGCGCGAGGGCTTGGAGAAAACCAGCGGCAGGAACACGATCACCGAGGTCAGCGTCGCCGCGAATACGGCTACGGAAACCTCTCGGGCGCCCAACAGGGCGGAGACCTTGTTGCGGTAGCCCTTCTGCTGGTAACGGTCGATGTTCTCGATGATGACCACCGCGTTGTCAACCAGCATGCCGATAGCCACGATCAGGCCCAGCAGGGAGACGGTGTTGAGGGTTTTGCCCTGCGCCCAGATCAAACCGCAGGCCACGATCAGCGAAAAGGGAATACAGACCACGGCGATCAGTGTGGTGCTTGTGCGTTTCAGGAAAAGGAAAAGGATCACGCAGGCCAGAATTGCCCCGAAGAATCCGGTTTGTTCCAAATCGCCCAGGGTTTTTGTAATCTCCCGGCCCTGGTCTTCCCATACCAGTAAGTTGATGCCTTCCAGTTCAGGATCATCGGCCATGGCGGCAACGCGCTCGCGCACCAGCCTGCAGACCTCTACCGTGTTGGCGCTGGATTCCTTGCTGACGCTGACGCCCACGGCAAACTCGCCGTCCAGGTGGCGGCCGTATTCCAGCGGTGGTTCCTCGTAGGTAATCTCGGCCACGTCGCCCAGGGTGAGCGTGGTGTCGGGGATGGGCAGTCGGCGGATTTCGTCGATTTCCTGGAAAGAGCCGAGGGCGCGCAAGGTGTAGCGTTGCTTGTCGTTGCGAATGACGCCCAGGGACCGGTCGGCGTTGTTGCCTCTGACCGCGCGCAGTGCCTGTCCCGCATCCAGATTATGACGGCGCAGGGCGTTCATGCGCAGGTTGATCTTGACCTCGCGGGGATTGACCCCGTCCATGGAGACCTCGGCCACGCCCGGCACGCGTTCGAGGGGTCGGATGATGCGCCGTTCCAGCAGTTCGTAGTTCTTGCTGAGATCCAGGGGGGAGGAGATGCGGCCTTCGAGAATGGTATCTCCCGTCTCGCTGGCGCGCCAGTTGGAGGAAATGGAAAGGCGCTCCAGGTCGTCGGGCAATTCGTCGCGCACCCGGTCCAAGCGGTCGCGAATCTCGGCCCGGGCCAGGTCCAGATTGACGCCCCACTCGAAGTTCAGGCTCACCCGGCCGCCACGAGAGTCGCAACGGGACCAGGTTTCCCGAACGCCTTCGATACCGGCCAGAGCCTCTTCCAACGGGCGCACGATCATGCGCTCTATGGCTTGAGGCGAAGCGTTGGGGTATTCGGCGATAACGAAAATTCGGCGTTCCTTGGCGTCGGGCTTCGCGGCCAGGGGCAGGCGGAACAAGGCCAGGGTGCCGATGACCATGATGGAAACCAGCAGGACGAGGGTGGTAACGGGCCTGCGTACGGCCAACTCGGGCAGGGTCATGGTAGTCCCTCCGCCGGATGCAATTCGGCATATTCACGTTGGACCGCCGCTGCGATGTCGTTCTCCAGTTCCTCTTCCTCGATGACGGTGCTCACGGTGGACGGCACGATCATGTAGACGGCCGGAATGACAACCAGGGTCAGCAGGGTGGAGATGACCAGGCCCGTGGAAACCACCACCGCCAGCGGGGTGCGCAGTTCGGAACCCTCGCCGAAGCCGATTGCCATGGGCAGCAGGCCCAGCACGGTGGTCATGGTGGTCATCAAGATGGGTCGCAGGCGGATTTTGGCGGCGTGGATCACCGCTTCCATCTTCTCATGACCGGCATGTCGGCTCTGGTTGACGGCATCCACCAGGACAATGGCGTTATTGACCACGACTCCGGCCAGGAAGATGACCCCGATCAAGGCGATGATGCTGACCGACAAGCCGCTCCAGTAAAGACCCAGAATGGCGCCGACAAGAGCCAGCGGAATGGTGAACAGGATGATGAAGGGGTGAACCAGGTTCTCGAAGGTGGCGGCCATGACCAGGTAGACCAGGAAGACCGCCAGGCCCAGCGCAAACATCAAGCTGCCGAAGCTGGCCTCCATCTCCTTGTTCTGGCCGCCGGGCGTGGCTTCGATGCCGATGGGCGGCGGATTTTGTGCCACGACCTCTTGCACGTCGGCCATAACCGCGCCCAGCGGACGGCCGCTTAAATCGCCGGAAAGGATGGCCACGCGGCTTTGACTGATGCGGTGGATCTCGGAGGGGCCGCGAGCCGGGGTCAGTGCGGCCACGGCTTTCAGTGTGATGGGTCTGCCGTCCAACTCGGCGATAACGATATTCTCGATGTCGCGGATCGAGTCGCGATCGGACTCCTGGTTTCGTAGGCGAATATCGATCAGGCGGTCCGCCTCCTTGAAACGCGAGACCACGGTGCCGTTGACCCTGTTGTGCAGCGTTTCCGAGACCTGGCCGATGGTCAGGCCCAGGTGCGCCAGCTTCTGACGGTCGAAAACCACGGTCAGTTCCGGGTTTCCGGCTTCCAACGAAGCGCGCACATCCACCAGGCCGGGGATTTCCTCCAGCTTGGGCTTCAGGCTGAGCGTGTATTCCTTCAGCTGTTCCAGGTCCTCGCCGTAGAACAGCATCTCTACCGGCGTCTTCAGACTGAAGAAACTGGGACGGCCCAGTTTGGCGTCCAGGTTGGGAATGCGTGCGTAGGTCTCGCGCAGGCGATCGGCCACGGCTTCTTCGAGCCCCTCATCGCTACGGTCTTTCAGCACCACGTTGACCTGGCCCAGGTTCTCGTCCTTGGTCTTCAGCGACAGCCCGCCGGTAACGGTGCGCGTGCCCACGGTGGCGTAGACGGTTTCCACGGCGGGGTCCATGGCGGCGGTGCGCTCCATTTCGGCAATGACCTGGTCGGTTGTGGGCAGCGCCGTGCCCTCCGGCATGCTCACCTCGAAGAAGAACTCACCCTCCGTAAGCGCCGGAATCAACTCCTGGCCGAGTTTCGGATACAGCCGCAAGGTAAAGACGAAAATGGCCACGGCAACGGCGAGAGTCACCCAGCGCCAGCGCAAACAGGCGCGCAGAAACTTTTCATAGATGACCGAGAAGAAGCCCATGGTGTTGGTGTCGTCCGCATTCGCCTTGGCGGCTTTTGCGGGTTTTTTCTTTTTGCTCTTGCTGCCCAACGAGGCCAGCATGGGAATCAGCGACAACGCGGCCAGCAGCGAGGCGATAAGGCTGAAGGTGACGGTAAGCGACTGGTCCCGGAACAACTCGCCGGCGATGCCTTCCACAAAAACGATGGGAAAGAACACTGCGATGGTGGTCAGCACGGAGGCAATCACGGCCCCGTGCTGACCACCATCGCAGTGTTCTTTCCCATCGTTTTTGTGGAAGGCATCGCCGGCGAGTTGTTCCGGGACCAGTCGCTTACCGTCACCTTCAGCCTT
>JASJCB010000147.1 GCA_030066195.1 Acidobacteriota bacterium | reverse complement strand
CGATTGGATGTGGTGTAACGGGTTTTCCATGGGCTTTGAGGCAATTACCTTGATTTTATAGTCGTATGGAATTAAAATAGTTATAGTATGAAGATAAGTTGGAGGCCGCCATGTCACACGGCAAAGCGAAGATAAAACGTGTTAGGCTAAGGCAAAGAAAGGACCCTTTGGATAATCTTGAAACTTTAAATAGACTAGGTCGAATAGCCTCCAGGAATGCCCGGAAAAGGGCACTCGAAAATGGTGCGGTTGTTACTTATGCAAAAAAAGGAATTACATACCAACTAAATGCTGATGGGATAGTGAAAATCATTAAGAAAGAACATAAAGCATTTCCTACCATTGAAGAAGATTTATGCCAAGGCTGAGGTTGATCGCCGGACCAAATGGCTCTGGTAAAACAACTCTGACCGATCAGTTGAGAAAAGAATATAAGGTTCCTCTCGGGCAGTACATCAATCCTGATGATATCGACCAGGTTTTGAAGTCCGTTTCTGATCCCTTGAAACGCTCTCGCCTTGCTCAAGAGGTGTCAACGGGACTTAGGCGTATGTGGCTCCTTGATGGTGTATCCCTTAGTTACGAATCTGTCATGAGCCACCCCAGCCACTTGGACTTCATCCGCGAAGCCAACGGCTTGGGATACAAAACCTATCTATACTACATCTGTACAAACGATTCTGATGTCAACCTCGAACGAGTTGCGGAAAGAGTTATTTCAGGTGGACATCCTGTCCCCAAAGAAAAGGTTCTAAGTCGATATAAAAAAAGCCTGAATCAACTTTGTGAAATGGCGAAGCTTTGTCGGCGGACCTACTTTTTCGATAACACAAATGAGCTGACATCATTTGCTGAGGTTAACCCTAACGGCTTCTTGGATATTCAAATAGAAAATTATTACAAATTAGAACCATGGTGGTTTCGAGAGCATGTATTGATGAAGTGGGACAAAGAAAAAATAAGAATTATTACTTCCCAAACATCGAAATGAACTATCAGTTCTTATCACAAGTCTTCTACCAATCGACCTGGCAGTTCTCGATCTCTCAAGTCTTTTCCAGGTCGCTGCCCTCCTTTGTCGAAGACCGATTGAAAATGAACGCTTGCTGAAGTCATACCTTACCAACTACACGAATCTTCGCAACTTCATTTGTTTCGTCCTTGTGCTAGAATGCCCTTTTCCACTTCATGAGAAACACCTGTG
Organism: Acidobacteriota bacterium; assembly: GCA_030066195.1. GTDB lineage: Bacteria > Acidobacteriota > Holophagae > Acanthopleuribacterales > Acanthopleuribacteraceae > JASJCB01. The sequence continues at coordinate 20,004 of JASJCB010000147.1, read as the reverse complement.
GGAGGGTGCCGCCATGACTACGACGCCGACGATCAAGCCTTTCAAGAAGATCCTCGTGGCCAACCGGGGCGAAATCGCCATTCGCATCTTTCGCGCCTGTACTGAACTGGGCATTCAAACCGTCGCGATTTATTCACAAGAAGACCGTCTCAGCCTACACCGCTACAAGGCCGACGAAGCCTACCAGGTGGGTCGGGGCAAGGAACCCGTGGCCGCGTATTTGGGCATCGATGAGATCGTGGCCCTGGCCGTGGACAAGGAAGTCGACGCCATCCATCCCGGTTACGGGTTTCTGTCGGAAAACGCCGATATGGCCCGCGCCTGCGAGGCGGCCGGTGTTTGCTTTATCGGCCCCCCGCCCGCCGTGTTGGACGCCTTGGGTAATAAGGTTGCCGCCCGGGCTATTGCCGACAAGGCCCGCGTTCCCACCATTCCCGGGACGCGTGAAGCAGTGGGGAAAGACACCGAGGCCCTGGATTTTGCCGATCAATATGGCTTTCCCTTGATCATCAAGGCAGCCATGGGGGGCGGAGGCCGCGGCATGACCATCGTCCGCGACCGCGATCAGTTGTTGGACGCTCTCAACCGCTCCCGCGCCGAGGCACAGGCCAGTTTCGGCGACCCCAAGGTTTTTATCGAGCGCTATCTGGATCGACCCCGGCATATCGAAATACAGGTTCTGGCCGATCGTTACGGTCACATGGTGCATTTGTTCGAGCGTGATTGCTCCATCCAGCGCCGATATCAAAAGGTAGTCGAAGTTGCCCCCGCCCGCAAGTTGATCCCCAGTATCAAAGATAAACTGTATCGCGACGCCCTGGCCATTTGCCGCGAGGTCGATTATGTGAACGCCGGCACCGTTGAATTCCTTATCGACCGCAAGGGCCGCCACTACTTTATCGAGGTCAATCCACGTATCCAGGTGGAGCACACCATCACCGAAATCATCACCGGGCGCGACCTGGTGCAGGCTCAAATTCGCGTGGCCGAGGGCTATCCCCTGGAGCACGAGCATATCCGCATCGCCTCGCAACAGAATGTCAAGAAGAGCGGGTACGCCATCCAACTGAGGGTGACTACCGAGGACCCGGCTAACCAGTTCGCACCCGATACCGGTAAGCTGACCGCGTTTCGGGCCGGTGAAGGGTTCGGCATCCGCCTGGATGCCGGTTCCGGCTTCGAGGGATCGGTGATCTCGCCCCACTACGATTCCTTATTGATCAAGGTCTGCGCCTGGAACCTGCACTTCGATCTGGCCGCTACCAAGGCCCTTCGCGCCATACGCGAGTTCCGTATCCGGGGCGTCATGACCAACCTGCCCTTCCTGGAGAACGTGGTCACCCACCAGCGCTTTCTGGACGGGGATTGCGATACGCGTTTTATCGACGATCACCCGGAACTGATGGAATTCAGACCCCGCCTGAATCGCGCCAACAAGCTGTTGCGTTACCTGGGTGGTCTGGCCGTGAACGGTTGCGAGGGCATCGCCGAGGAATTGAAACCCAAGCATCTCTCATCGCCGCCCATTCCGGGAATCCCCAAACAGGCGCCGCCGGCCTCACCCGCCTTTCGGGTTTTCACCGAGAAAGGGCCTGAAGGTCTGGCTAAATGGCTCCACGGCCGTAAAGAGGTGTTGCTTACCGACACTACCTTCCGCGACGCCCACCAATCCCTGCTGGCCACCCGCGTACGCTCGCACGACATGTTCAATATCGCCGGGGCGACCGCTCACCTGGCGCCCCAATTGTTTTCGCTGGAAATGTGGGGCGGCGCCACTTTCGATGTGGCCATGCGCTTCCTGCATGAGGACCCCTGGGAACGCCTGCGCAACATGCGTAAACATATGCCGGGTACTCTCTTCCAGATGTTGCTGCGTGCCGGAAATGCCGTGGGTTACACCAATTATCCGGACAACGTGGTTGAAAAATTCATCGACCTGGCCGCCGCGGCCGGGGTGGACGTCTTCCGAATATTCGACTGCCTGAACCAGGTGGAGGCGATCCTGCCTTGCCTGGAGATGGTTGCCGCCACGGGCAAAATTGCCGAGACAGCCGTGTGTTACAGCGGCGATGTCTCCGATAACCGCCACACGCGCTTCACCCTTGCCTATTATGTGGACCGCGCCCTTGCCTTAGAAAAAGCCGGCGCCCACATCCTGGCCGTCAAGGACATGGCGGGCCTGCTGAAACCGCACGCGGCCCGTGTGCTGATCGGCGAATTGAAAGACAAACTGCAAATACCCGTGCACCTGCATACCCACGACACCTCGGGCAATGGTGTCGCTACCTTACTGGCGGCAATCGATGCCGGCGTGGACGTGGTAGACGCTGCGCTGAGTTCCATGTCCGGAACTACCTCGCAGCCATCGCTCAACGCCCTGGTGACGGCGCTTGAAGGCAGCGATCGCGATTCAGGCATGGACCCGGTTGCCCTGCAAAAGCTGGTTGACTACTGGGAATCGGCTCGTGAGGCCTACGCCCCCTTCGAACACGGTCTGAAAGCCGGCACAGCCGATGTCTACCGTCACGAGATCCCCGGAGGCCAATACTCCAACCTGCGTCCGCAAGCCGTGGCGGTGGGCCTGGGTGATCGCTGGAACGATGTAAAAACCGCCTACCGCACCGTCAACGATATGCTGGGCGGCATCGTCAAGGTCACCCCGTCTTCGAAGGCGGTGGGCGATATGGCCCTGTTCATGGTCCAGAACAACCTGACGCCCGAGGATGTCTTGAAGCGCGGGCAGGAGTTGGCATTCCCGGATTCCTTCGTCAACCTGATCAAAGGCATGATGGGTCAGTCGGATGTGCCCTGGCCGCGGGATTTACAGAAAGCGATCCTGGGCGAGGAGGAACCGGTCACTACCCGGCCGGGCGCTGCGCTGCCGCCCTACAACTTCACCGAGGCAAAGGCGGAGTTGGAGGCAAAACTGGGTCGGCCCGTTCGTGATGAGGAACTTTCCGCCTATTCCCTTTATCCCAAGGTCTTTCTGGAGTACGCCCGTTTCTTGGAGCGCTTCGGCGATCTTTCAGTTTTGGATACGCCCACCTTTTTCTACGGGCTGGAGAAGGGCGACGAGCGCGCCATCACCATCGAGGAAGGCAAGACCCTGATCGTCAAGCTGTCGGCCATCGGCGAATTACATGAAGACGGGACCCGCGATGTCTTCTTTGAACTCAACGGTCGGCGCCGAACCATTGCTATTCAGGATACCTGCTCCGGCATCGATGCCGCCGTCAACGAGAAGGCCGACCCCGATAAGCCCGGTCATGTGCCGGCGCCCATGTCCGGTATACTGGCCGAACTTTACGTGGAAAAAGGCGCGCGGGTCAACGAGGGTGACAAGGTCGCGGCCAGCGAGAGTATGAAGATGCTGAACGTGATCCACGCTCCCAAATCCGGCAAGGTTACTCGCATTCCATTGAGTATCGGTCAACATGCCGACCCCGGCGACCTGGTTCTGGTCATTGAAGATTGAACGATTGGGCGGGGCGATCGATCGCTCCGCCCCTACACGACCTTAATAGGTTCCGGCGTAATCTTCCAGGTCGAAACCGGTTTTCAATTTGGTTTTCACCTTCATTGCGATCTCCTATCGATGATATGGAAGTAGGCCCGCGAGGGCTTTCGGCATTGTACGAGGAAACGTGCCCTAATGCATGGACATTTTCCAACCCGGTATTGTTTTCACGTGGGATCAAGTGTCATCATAAAGGGTCAGGATCTTGATCCGACGAGCCGGTTACCGATGCAGGCAGAAGTTCCCCGTGTCGGCAGTTTCATGGAGAAGGAGGGGTTATGGAACCCTCGGGTACAGCCGTGATGGTCATCGACGGTAATCGAGTCAGCCGAAAGGTCAATGCCAAATTACTGGGAGGGCACTGCGGCCCCCGTGCAAAGATCCTGGAAGTTGAAAGCGGGGGAGACGGCTTGTACTTCTGTGAAAATCAAGTGATTACCTTGATTCTCATGGAATACCATCTACCGGATATGGACTGTCCGGCATTCCTGGAAAAGCTGAGAAGCCAACCGCGCGGCGACCAGATTCCAGTTATCGTATTATCCGCGGAGGGCGACGAGGACCATGCCGTGGCCACCATCAAGGCGGGCGCTCGGGATTTCCTGATCAAGGGCAGGTTCTCCACCGAAAAGCTGTGCAACTCCATCGACCGCGCCCTGGAAGAAGCCCGGCTGAAGAAACAGGTTGAGCGGGAAAGAGAGGAACGTCAGCGGGCCGAGGCCAATGTGCACCTGTTCCGCGATTTGATCAACCAGACCGTGGATATCCTCTTCATCGCCGATCCCGATACCGGCATGTTGTTGGACTTCAACGACTCAGCCTGGCGAAACCTGGGATATACGTCCGAGCAACTCAAGCAGGTTACGGTTCGCGACTTTCTGGTGGGCTTCCAAAAACCCAGTGCCTGGAACGACCTGCAGAGCAAAGCCCGTAAATACGATCACTGGACGCACGAGGGCGAGATTATGCGCAAGGATGAAATCACCTATCCGGTAGAAGTCACCATCCGTACCATCACCCGCGGCGCAAATCAATACATGGTCGGCGTTGCCCGCGATATTACCACGCGGAAAAAGATAGAGGCGCAACTCCGTGACCTGTCCAACCGCGACGGCCTGACCGGTATCCACAACCGCCGCTACCTGGATGAAACTCTGGAATCGGAATGGAACCGACAACGTCGCCACGGCAATCCGGTCAGTCTGATCATGATCGATGTCGATTTCTTCAAACGTTATAACGACACCTACGGACACCAGGCCGGGGACCAGTGCCTGGTTGCTATCGGAAAACTGATGATGGACCAGTTTCGGCGCTCAACCGACCTGACCGCTCGTTACGGCGGCGAGGAGTTCACCGTTGTATTGCCCAACACGGAACCCGCGGAGGCCCGCAACGCCGCGGAATCTTTTCGACAGGCAGTTCTCGAACTGGGGATACCCCATATGGCCAGTGATTGCGAGGACCGAATAACGGTCTCACTGGGTATGGCCTGCATGGTTCCCGACCGGAGCAATCAACCCCAAAACCTTATCGAAGAAGCCGACAAGGCCCTCTACCGCGCGAAGGCGGGGGGTAGGAACCGTTTGGAGGTTACCAGTTTCTTTAGTGGGTGCCCATAATCCGGTTGCGTCGTTCCTGTTGCTCCTTGAGCTGAATAATCATGTCCATGTGCGGGATCAATTCCTCGATCTCCCGAATTTTATCGCGCAGACTCTTCCACTCTTCCAGCTTCAACTTTCCGGAATCTAAAATAGCATTTTTGATTTCGTCAAGCAGAGACGGTGTGGAAAAGCCCTGTTCATCGGGGTTGATGATCTCGTGGATCCGCAACATTTCATTGACTTCGCTCTGAGTAACCAGGTTATCCGCTATATTTCCGCCCGTCATGATCTATCCTCGTACAGGTGGGTTTCACTGTAGGTATCGACCACCTTTCCGATTTCTTTAGAAAATGTGTTTAGATTTAACTGAAAACAAAATAGTTAGTGACACCAACCACGCCTGGTTCTCATTTTGGACGGAAATGGGGAAGCGAACTTTCCAGTTGCGAGTAGGGATTCGGTATTTCCATAGTCCCTATACGAAAATTTTTCTTCCTATAAGTACTACAAAAGAAAGTCTTTATCTTTGCTTGTGAAAAAAAAGGAAAAATTTTGATAGCTTTGGTCGCCTTCTGACGCCTGTATGTATGAATCGGGTGATGAGGCCGTTTGACCAACCGGGAATCGTTAGGTTCCCACAACTTAAGCGGCGCAAAAAGGGCATTCTGGTCATAAAAACGCTCTCATCGGCGAATCCGATTTGAAAAAGAGCCGTCCAGGGGTTTCATTCCTCGGGCGGCTTTTTTTGTTTCTGGAATCGCGATGGGGTTTCCAGTTCCACCATCGACATTACCTGGTAGAAGCCGCACGGTTGCCCGGTTTGGTGCATAAAAATTGAAAACGGCTCGACCGCCGAAGCTGCCGAGCCCTTTAGGCCGGCGGTTTATCGCCCCAGAATGGCTTCCAGGACTTCGTAAATGTCTTGGTCTTTTTCCGTAACGATTGCAACCCTGGCAAGTTCCCTTACCTCGTCCCCACCGATTTGCTCCAGCGCGGATGCCGCGGCCAGGCGTATGATGGCGACACCCTCCCGCAAAAGGATACTCAGGGGTTCGATCAATATGGGATCGGGATATTGCATGGCAACATCGGCAGCAGCAAACCGTACCGACGGATAGGGTGAAGCACAAGCATCAGCCAGATGAACCACCACTTCTTCATGACTGTAGCGGCTCAAGGTACTGCTGAGCGAATCGTACAAGGTAATATCATCGAATAAACCGGACGCCCCAAGCAGCAGGGGAATGCAACGAGGGTCCGGATGGTTGTAGAAAAACAAGGTAGCGGCTTTGTATTGCCGGATCAACTCATCATCGGGCTGATCGGGCAAAGGTTGGTGATTCTGAAGAAATGTAAACGCCTCTTCGAGATGCACGGAAGCCCCCTTTACGAGTTTCAGGTGCCTCTCCCGGCGCCTCATCTTGTCTAACTCGGAGAGTCATTATAGCACTTGCACAACCAATACACAAATTAATTCTTCGCGAATAGAATCTTTTTTCGATCTATGGGTTGTGATTTGCGGCAATCAACGCCGACCTTCTTTGTCTTCTGCCAACAGCGTGCGAATGACCTTTGCGAGCTCTTCCGCACCACCCATCTTTTCCATCAACTCACGTGGATCTTCACGCTTGGGAAAGGGTTTATCCACAGTTTGCAATGTCCTGCCGGAAGGAGGGCTCATGGCCTTTTTACGGTTGCCCGTTTGGGTACGTAAGCCTTGGCCTGACTTGTTTTTGGCTTGCGGTTTCGAAGGTTTTTTCTTCTTCGATTTCTTACCGAAAAGCCAATTCCACATATGCTTTCCCCCATAATCGGCCGGGCTCCGCCTTTCTTCGATGTCTTACGACAAGGCCGCTGTTTCTATCATTCTAGCATCATTTTAGTTAAAAAGTAGGTTCCGCGATAAGTCTGACTGTAGCGAAGACATGAAGTAGGTATTATGGTTTTCGATCGTTTCATCTGGTTGTAGAATAGATTGTAATAGCCGGGAGGGAACCATGAACAACCCACGCATTCTTTCACTTCTGCCGGCAGCCACTGAAATCATTTGTCTTCTGGGCTTCCGCGAGCACCTTGTCGGCGTCAGTCACGAGTGCGACTACCCCTCATCGGTTGGGGATCTGCCTGTCTGCACCCTGGCCGGCATCAAATCCGGCAGCAGCCGGCAAATTCACGATTCCCTGGCCGATTTGTTGCGAAACGCCCTGGCCGTGTACTCGGTGAAAACGGATGTGCTTGCCGAACTGGCCCCCACCCATATCGTTACTCAAGATCAGTGCGATGTTTGCTCGGTCAGTCGCAAGGATGTGGAAGATGCCGCGGCCCGATTTTTGACAACTTCGCCGTGCATCATATCCCTTGCCCCGTCCAAGTTGGCGGACATCTATTCCGATATCCAACGTGTCGCTGAGTGCTTGGGTGAGGCCCGTCGCGCCGAAAATGTGCTGACCCCTCTTCTGGTTCGACAGCGTGAGGTGGAAGCCCGCGCTCATGAAGCGGAAAAACAACCTACCGTCGCCTGCCTGGAATGGTTGGACCCCCTGATGGCCTCCGGGAACTGGGTTCCCGAAATGGTTGCCATGGCCGGGGGGCGTTGTATCTTCGGCGAGGTCGGAGTCCACTCGCCCTGGATCAACTGGACCGAGGTGGTGAGGGCCGATCCCGAAATAATACTGGTCAAGCCCTGTGGCTTCGATCTGGGGCGCGCGGTTTCCGAAACACGTCTGCTTACTGAAAAACCCGGCTGGCAGAACTTGCGGGCGGTCAAGAACAAGCGGGTTTATGTCGTCGATGGCCACCAGTATTTCAACAGACCCGGTCCACGTATCATCGATTCTCTGGAAATCCTGGGTGAAATGCTGCACCCTGACCTGTTCGATTATGGTTTTCGGGATAAAGATTGGGTTGTCTATCCTGTCTAAACATTTCTGCCGATCAGTCTCGCCGCCCAGTCGATTGCCTCGGGGTAGTGATCCACATCCAATACGAACTCCTGTCCGCGCTTCGCGCTGTCCAACCTGACACAATCATTATCACGCGACCATCGTTCCAACCTGGCGTGATAACTGAGCGTCGAGTCGCGGCCGTCGGGATGAAACCACTCGGGCAGTCGCCATATCGCCCGATTCCCTCCGGGCAGGGTCAAAACAAGATCGTCACGACAATGGGAGAAAAGACCTGCGCCCGGCAGGGTGTGCTCAAGGCCGGGAAGCGTTAGGCGCCTGGCGGCAATGTACAGCGTATTATTGGCGCCGCGTTCGCCGTGACAATGGGGATGCGCCCGCTGCCAACAGTTCTTTCCGGGAAACGATCGCGCCAGGTCGCAAACCTCTTCGATTTGAAACCAACCGTAGATCACATGGCGATCGGCCGCATCGCGCGAGAAGCGATAACCGTCCTCGGTCTCTTCCAATTGGCGAAACCATCCGAAAAACAAAAACAAGTCGCCCGGACCTACGCCCTGACTGTTCAGGTGACCTTGAGCCGCCCCTGCCTGGCCGAAAAGCGGGCGCCATCCTCGAGAACGTGGCAACGACGAAGCATCCAAATCCGGGTCCAGATGGGCTCCGTCAAGCGGTCCCACCTTACCACGCGTCAACCGTTCCACCAGCGGACCTAAACTGCCGGCCGGGGACTGAATCCGGTCGTAGCAAACCGGAGCCTGAGCATCGGGAATGGGTAACGGCACCAGGCGGCCGTCAGGTAGGATGGGATTCGCCGTGCCGCCGCTCGATGAATCGAAACCCTTACGACTGAGAATCAGCTTTCTCATTTTTCGGCCCAACTGAGCGATATATGCGCCTCGGCCTCGAAGGGCACATTGGGAACCAGCCAGGATATGCCCTGGATCATGGATTGTTCCAATATCTCTTTGGCTCGCTCGGCCTGGTCATGACGCACTTCCACAATGATTTCATCGTGAATGATCGCCACGACCCCGGCGTCGATTTCCATTTCCTTGACCTTGTCCCAAAAGATACACAACGCGGACTTCAAACCCTCGGCCGCGGTGCCCTGGACGGGAACATTGAACATCTCGGTAACCCGAATCTCCCGTCCCTTGTATGAACGAATCCGACCCGCGGCGGTGCGCACGTAGCCGCGTTTCCTGCCGCTACGCTCCAATTCCCGCTGCCAGTTACGAATACCCTTGTAATTTTGAAAGAAACGGTCGCGAAAACTGCCGGCCTGCTCCAAGGTCATTTCCACCCCGTAGGAATGCCGCGCCGATGCCTGCAACCCCCTGGGTCCCATGGCATAGATCAGGCCGAAGTTAATGGCCTTGGCGGCCTGACGTTCCGAGGCCGTGACATAGTCGATATGCTTGCCCTTGGTCAAGGCCGCGGTCAGCCTGTGCAGGTCTCCACCTTTGCGATAGGTCTCCAACATCAACTGATCCTGAGCCAGACCGGCGGCGACGCGCAATTCCACTTGACTGTAATCCGCGATGACAAACAGGTTCCCGGTCTGGGGTTTGAAACAGGTGCGCACCTGCTTCTCGCGCGGGACCTGCTGGATATTGGGATCGGAACAGGCAAAGCGGCCGGAAGGCGAGGCAATCTGATGATAGCGGGCGTGAATACGTCGCGTTTCGGGAAGGATAAAGTCGCGAAAGGGATGTAGTGTAGAGCCCAACATGCGAGAGATATGCCGATATTTCAGCAAGTTATCGATAAAACTGTGCTTTGCGGCAAGGGGACGCAGGGTATTGTCATTAGTGTCGGGAACATCGATGCCACGATCCAGAAGCGCGGCCTTGACCTGTTCCGGGGCATTGATATTCAGGGTGTTCATGCCCGGCAGATCGTTGGCGCCGCCCAATTCGTCGAGAACGGCGGCCTCGAGTTCCTCCGCCTGCTTTTCCATTTGCCTGGTGACCACCGCCAGCAATTCGGGGTCCACAAAAAAACCGCGTAACTCCATGGCGGCTACGGGCACCACGGTGCGGAATTCCAAACGACTCACCTTGACCAGTTTATGCTTGCGCAATTCGGCATCCATGGGTCCGTGCAGTCGATAAACCAACCGCGCATCTGTTGCCGCATACTGTACCTGGTCCACGGTCAATTGATCGGCCCAATCGGAGGTTTGCAGCGCCTTGTCAACGCTTTCGCCCAACCATTTCCAGGCGACCTCTGCCAGAGAGTGGCGCGCCTCCAAACCCATGGCCAATAATTTAGAGGCCAACATGGTACAGAAGATGTTTTTCATTTCCAGATTGTAATGGTAGAGCAGTTGTTTGACATCGAACTTGGCGTTGTGCAGCACCTTGACGATTTGAGGCGATTCAAGCACGGGCCGTAACCGCTCGACAGCATCCACGCGAAACAGGTCCACTACAAAAGTATCCTCACCCGTGCACAGTTGAATCAGCCGAATCTTGCTTTGTTGTGGAACCAGGCCCGTGGTTTCGGTATCCACGCCGATGACGGACGCCCGATCCAGGGTATCGAGAAGCGACAGGTCGGTTTCGGATTTAATGTAGTGGACAGGCATTCAGGCGAAAACTCCCGGTGAGATCCCGGCATTGTAACACAAAGCCCTAACAACCTTCGACTTGACGAAGACAGCAGGGTGCGGTTCGAAGTGGAGGCTGCATGCCTTCGATTTATTTTGCGCGGGAGAAGGATCGGCCCGCTCGGCCGGCGAGTTATTATGTGCAGAAGAAGGACGGGCCCGCTCGTCCGGCGAGTTATTTTTCGCGGAAGAAGGACGGGCCCGCTCGTCCGTCGATGTTTAGGTATGGGAGAAGGATGGGCCCGCTCGTCTATCGAGTTATTTTGCTTGGGAGAAAGAGTGGCCCGCCCGGCCGGCGAGATATTCTATCCAAGAGGTCGATGGACCCGGACGGACATCGGCATTTTGGATCTCGAACTCGTTGTCCCTACAGGTAACTGTGCATAAAAATTTCGAAACATCGTTCCGCCCCATTGCTCATGCTTGTCTGTAAGAGAATACGTCCATGGACAACCGGGTCGATCGAGATTTTGGCCGAAATGAGGATTGTCCCTCGGGACCAATCCTTCTTTGAGAATCAAAACCCTCATAGACAGGAACGTCGAACCTCGTTCCGAGGAGAATACGGGGTTATCCGAACGTGACGAACCTTGTCCGGGCTCAATACGTCGATACTCAGCGGTGTAGACCTGGATATTCTCAGAAATATGCAGCTGGGAAAAGGTTCGCGGATCTTCCATGACAAGGCCTCCTCAATGCCGTTTGGTCCTCACCCAGCCGAGGCCTGACCGGGACAATAAAGAGCCGACAACCGCCCAGGTCTTCCAGATGAAATAGTAGGGCACATAGGCCAGAACCCGGGCCATGCGGCCCAGGTTGCCATAGCGCGCCGAAGCCAGGGTGTAATGAAAGACCGTCATGGCCAGGGCGCCTAGAGCCGCGAAACGCACGGCCGAATCGCCTAGCGCAAAACCCGCGGCCAGGCTGAGGCAAACTACCGATACCGGCGGCATACAAACATCGATCAGAGCCGTCGGTGAACCCTTTTTTCCCCGCAGCGTGTCGGCCAGGAGCTTGGGACCAAGGGTGCGGATCATGGCCAAGCGGCCGCGTTCCCAGCGGACGCGTTGCGATTCGCTATCGGCTGCCGTGGCAGGCATTTGGGCGACGACTCGCACCTCGTCGATGAAATCCACACGGACACCCGCCGCAACCAGTTCCAGATGGTATTCCAAATCTTCCACGATGGAACCCGCATGGTAGGGTACCCGCGCCAGCGTTTTTCGGGACAGGCAGAATCCATTGCCGAAGATACCGGCGGACATTCCCAGGGCGCACTTGCCGCGAGGTCTCAAGCCGTTGAAGGAAGCCAGCGCCATTTCCATCACCATGGTGCGGCGCGACTCTGCCGGATTGAGCACACCATAGTGCAACTGCAAGGCTTCGGCGCCGTGATTCAGCCGGTTGGAAACCACTTGCAAAACCTCCGGGTCCAGGCGGGTATCCGCATCCATTACCAAAACCGCATCCCAATCCTCAGCCATCAGGATATCGAAGGCTTCAGCCAGAGCTTGCCCCTTACCCGGATTGTCGTGACGACTGTGAACGCGGGCGCCCGCATCCCGAGCAAGTTGCGCCGTGTTGTCGCTGCAATTATCGGCGATCACCATCACCGCGTACTTATCTTTTGGATAGTCCTGAGCCAGGACGCCGGTGACCGTATCCTGAATCAACAGGGACTCGTTATGGGCGGGGATGACGACCACAATGCGACGCAACGGACCGCCTTCACCGGAAAAACGCCTGGGAAGTTGAGCGGCGAGGGCCAGGATGAAAAGCTTGAGAGCCGCTAGGAATCCGGGGCAAAGTACGAACCAGGCAATAATGGGGAAAGGATGCGGCAGTTCAAACAATGAGGCGTCTCCCGGCTTTGTTTCCCAGGCCGTTTGGATCGTCTGGGTTGAAACCTGTAAGTATGCTATAAAGACACGTTAGCCTTCCACTGTTTTTCGAAAGGATCAGCCCTTCATGACCACCGTTCTCATCATTGACGATAGCGAGTTTTCACGTGCGCAACTAAAACTGATGTTGCAAAAATTGGGGCACGAGGTCTTGATCGCCCGCGATGGGAAAGAGGGGTGGCGGCGCTTACAAAAGAACCCGGTGAACCTGGTGATTACCGATTGGATGATGCCGGAGATGGACGGCCTGGGGCTGTGTCGTCGTGTCCGTCAGGCAGAATTCAATCATTATATCTATATCATCCTGTTGACCATACGCGACGGTAAGAACGATATGGTGGAAGCGCTGGAAGCCGGCGCGGACGACTTTATCACCAAACCCTGCACCCTTCCCGAGTTACGCGTCAAGTTACACAACGGTGAACGCATCCTGGCTTATGAAGAGGAACTGCTCAAACGCAACCGGCAACTGGCCGAGGCGCACGAGGAGATGAGACGCGGCCTGAAGTCGGTGTCCCGTTTTCACCAGACCTTATTGCCGCCCGGGTCCCATCGCCTGGAGGGATTGCATTTTGAATCCAGGTCCGGTGTATGCGATATTGCCAGCGGCGATATGTTCAACTTCATTCCGCTGGATGCCGACCGGTGCGCTTTCTATTTGTTGGATGTGGCCGGTCACGGCATTCCCGCGGCCATGTTTTCGTTTTCATTAAGCCATATCATCTCTCCCTCCCCCTCGCCTTCGAATGCGCCGGGTGCCGCTACCCGCGGCCTTTTGGACCTGCACTCCCCGACGGAGCTTACCCTGAGCCTGAACCGCATGTTCCAGGCGCGAACCGATGACTGGCTCAGCTTTACCATCATCTACGGCATTATCGATAAACGAGAGCAACGTATCCGTTTCGTACAGGGCGGACACCCTCCCCTGATCTATATTCCCCACGACGGACCGGTGCGTCCGGTCGGCGACGGCGGTTTCCCGGTAGGTTTTTTCGAAGAGGCTGAATTCGAGGAATACGGCTTCGACTTCCGGCCCGGGGATCGGATCATCCTCTATTCCGACGGGGTGACCGAGTGCCTGAATATTCAGGAAAAACCCTACACCACCGGCCGCTTGTTGGATAAAGTAGAACAAGTTCGATCCAAGGCACTGGCCGAGAGTATCGCCGCGATCCATCAGAACCTGGCCGATTGGCGGGATTCGTCTTTGTTCAATGACGACTGGTCCTTGATCGGCATCGAATATGACCAGTCCACCTGAAGGCAAACCCATGACGATCGCCCTGGAAATCACCACCACCCAGCAACAAGTCCGCTTGACCTGTGTGGCGGTGCGCGCCATGTGCGAACAGGCCGGTATGGACAGTTGCGCTGCCTACCAGTTCGAACTGTGCCTGGACGAAACCCTGATCAATATCGCTGAGCATAATTTCGGTTGGGAGCCGAATCACCTGGTTCGCATCGAACTGGATTTCGAAAAGGCCCATGTGACCGCGCACATCGATTACCGGAGATATAAGGATTGGCCCGCCGAAAGCCTGCTTGAGGCCACCCTGCCCAGGGCGGCGGATCTGCCCGAGCGCGGTTTCGGCAACTACCTGATCAAGCACCTGATGGACCGTATCGCCGTCACCCATGAAGGCAACCGGACGCGTATCCATTTAGAGAAGTGGTTTGACAAGGCCGGTTCCACGACAGCCGATCCGGTCTCTACAAAACAAAGCGATCGATAAACCGGGGTATAAAATTCGGAAACACTAGGCGTTCATGAAATTTTTCAGCTCTTCGGTTCTTCGGGCAGGGTCGTCCAGTCGTTCCAAATCGTGGATGGTTAGCGACAGTGAACCCATGTCAGAGACAATTTCGCCGCGAACCAGGAAGGGACGAGCGTAGTCCACCAGGTGCGCCCTCTTGCGATAGACATCCGGGAACAGCACCGTTTCGAATACCCCGGTTTCATCCTCGAAGGTCAGAAAACTCATGGGTTCACCCTTGTGAGTGGTCACGGTTTTACCCGTAATCAACCATCCGGCCAGGCACACGGTGCGGTTACGAAACCGGGGAAGATCGACGGCGTGGATGCGTCGGGTGTTCTTCAGGGTTTCACTGTACCGGGTCAGGGGATGTTCAGTGACCCAAAAGCCGAAAAGTTTTTGTTCCAGCAATAATCTTGTGCTCCGGCTGTAGGGCTCCATGGTGGGCAGATCTTCGCGACGGATGTAGTCGGGAAACAGGTCCTCGGCCTGGTTTTGGTGCAGGGCGTACCAATAAAGCGCGCGCCAATTCAAGGTGGGTCGGTTGGTTTCGCTTTCCAAGGCGTCGAAACAGCCGGCCAGGATGAGACGCTTCGCTTCTTCCAACGAAATCGGAACACGGTGTAGGAAATCTTCCAGGTCGCGGAAGGGACCATCTTCGCGAGCTTCCATGATCAAGCGCATGCTCTCCCGACGCAGTCCCTTGATCTGCATGAAGCCGATGCGAATGGTGCCGTCGCGACCGTGATAAACGATGCGGCTGTCATTGATATCCGGTCCCAGCACCTCCAGCCCCAACCTCCTGGCGTGGGACAGATAGGCGTAGGTGGAATAGAAACCGCCTTGGTTGGAAATCACCGAGGCCATGAATTCAGCGGGGTAGTGTGCTTTGAGAAAAGCTGACTTGAAACTGACCAGCGCGTAGGACGCGGAGTGCGGTTTGCAAAACGAGTATCCTGCAAATGACTGCATCATGGTCCAGATCTCGCTGATCTGGTCGTTGTTTAAACCGTTTTTGCGACAACCTTCGACGAACCTGGCTTGAATGTCGGATAGTTTCTGTTTGTCTTTCTTGCTCAGAATCTTGCGCAGCTTGTCGCCCATCACCGCATCGAAGCCCGCGACCGCCATGGCTGTACGCGTGACATCTTCCTGGTAGACCATCAACCCGTGGGTTTCCACCAGTACTTCTTCCAATTTGGGGTGAATCACCTTCCAATTGGGTTTGCGAGCGGGTTTGGACATCCAACGGTGACGCTTAACCCACTCGGAAGAAATCTTGTTGGCCGCCGGTCGAATGATCGAGGAAATGGCGACCAGGGTTTCAAAATCACCCATGCGCGTCTTCTCCAGTAATTGCCGCGTGGCCGGTGATTCCACGTAGAAGCAGCCCATGGTCTGTCCCTTTTGAATCAGCATTTTCGCCTGTGGATCGCCCAACGGATTGAAGCTTTCATAAGTAATGCCCACGCCGTAGTTCTCTCTAACCGAGGCAAGCGTGTCGCGGATTACGGCCAGGGAGCGGTTTCCCAGAAAATCCAACTTCACGAAACCGTAGTCTTCGGCTCCGTCTTTTTCCCAGGGAATCACATCGTAGCCGATCGGCATGGGTCGCAGAGGACAGTGATTGGCGATATCGTCCGGGGTAATCACGACGCCGCCGCAATGCACGCTGATCTGGCGCGGATAGTCTTCGATGCGTTTGGCCAGCTTGAGGATTTCCGGCCAGGGCTCTGCCAAACGAGGCGGATCGCCGCCCTTACGCGCTTTGTAAAGGGCGCGTTTCATCTCTGTCATTTCCTTTTCACCCAAACCGTAGACCTTGGCAATCTCGCGGATGGCCGAGCGTGGGCGGAATCGGTTCTGGTTACACACCATGGCGATATGCGAGCGGCCGTATTTCTGCCACAGGTAATCGCGAACATGATCACGCTCGTCCCAGGCAAAATCTACGTCGATATCGGGCGGGTCGACACGGCCCGGATTCAGGAAACGCTCGAAGAAGAGATTGTGTTCGATGGGTTCCACATGTGTAATGCCCAAGGCGTAAGACACAATGCTGGACGCCGCGCTGCCGCGTCCGCAGGTCAGCGAGAAACGGGTAACCACATCCTCGATCACCAGGAAGCAGTTGGAGAAACCCTTGCGGCGGATCATATCCAACTCGTAATCGGCGCGCTCACGGATGGTGTCGGTGATGCGTCCGTAGCGCCGATGCAGACCGGCATAGGTTTTGTCGCGCAGGGTTTTGTAGCTTTCGCTGTATTCTGAGGGTGGGAAGATGGGTTCGCCGATTCCCGGCGCGAAGGAACAGGCCTCGGCAATCTCACGGGTTGCGTTCAGGGCCTTGGGATAGGCCGCGAAGCGCTGCGACATGAAATCGTTATCGTAGAGACAACTTTCCGGCGGCTCGAATGAACCGGGCGGTAGGCGCGACAGTTTACTGTTGGTGCCGATCGCCCGCATCAAGAGATGGAGCCGGTGTGCGCGCTCGGAGATGGTATAAGCATGGCTTGTTACTACTTGCGGTGCACCGTATTTGCGATGTAGTGCATCGGCCCTGGCCGCGGCGCCCGGAAAAAGGTCGATGTAGATATCCGCATCCGGGTGCAGCAATTGCAGCAACTCTTCGTTTTGGGTAATGATCACCAGACCCTGATGAGATTCTAAAAGAGCTTCGTCCAGGCTCCAATCCGGATTGTGGTAATGGTCCGTGAGCATGCGGTTCAAATTGCGATAACCCGTTCTCGTCTTGACAAGGCACAGCGCGCGATGCCCGGGGGTAACCAATTCACAACCAATGATCGGTCGCAAGCCGTACTCTTCGCATGCTCGTAACTGATGAACCATGCCGTACATACCGTTGCGATCGGTCAACGGGAAGACCGGCTGGCCCTGCTCGGCCAGATGTTTCGCCAAAACGTCGATCGGCGCGGTTCCCCACATCATGGAAAAATAGCTGTGAATATGAAGGTGAAAGAACAAGACGCCCTCCGCCGCGGCTATCCCGCTTTCAGGGCGCGCCCAACCTGAACCGCATCTCGACCGAAGCGTTGACGTATGGCATCCAGCTTGGGCGCAAGACGGTTGGGTTTGGATTTGTCGAACAGCAATAACTGGGCTTCACGTGTGGAAACCAACTCCTGAACGGTTATCGAAATAGACCGAACCCGGCGACGGCGATCGCAAAGTCGCCGGTAACCGGCCATCAGCGTGCGATAAAGCGGTTGTTCCTCGTTACAGGCAATAAAACGGAAGCTGCGGCGTCGGTGTACATCGTCGCTGTAAATCATGTGCATCACGGCGAAGCGGGCGGTGACTTCTTTGGCTCTCATGGAAAAACACAACTTTTCCACAAGTCTGTAGACGGTCGCTTGCAATACACGGTCGTCGTTGGTATCCGGTATGAAGCGATGCGTTTCGACCAGGCGCGGTGTTTGATCGGGCGGCGTTACCGGTTGCGGGTCGATACCCATGGCGTGTCGGTGCAGGTTGGTGCCCGGTTTCCCCAGTGCAAAGCTGAAGATGTCGCGGGGAATAGCTTGGATCTGGCTGATGCGGCGCAGGTTCAATTCAAATAATAGACGACGCACCGTTCGGTCGTTCCATTCCGGCAACGCGCGGCAAGCCAGGGGCGCTAGAAATCGAACTTCCTGATCATCTGGGACGAGGTAGAGTATTTCGTTGTTCTTTTGGACTTCCTTGGCCGCAATGGTGCTGACCAGTTTGTTGGCGGCAATTCCCACGGTGGCGGACAAGCGCGTTTGTTGCTTGAGTTGTTTACAGAGTAGACGGGCGGCATCTTCCAAGCTACCGTAGAGCTTGCGCATTCCGGTCATATCCATGGCCACATGACCATAACCCACGGGTTCCACCAGAGGGCAAAAGTCGTGAACAATTTCCAATACGGCGGTGTTGGCGCGGTCATAGAGGCGATGATCAGGCGGTACCACCCGTACGCCTGGAAAGTCGCGTTGAACGCGTTCCAAGGGCATGTCGCGAACAATGCCCAACTGCTTGGCGTCGGGAGAGGCTGCGATCACTGAGGATCTGGCTCGCGGCAAGGCCACAACCAGGGGGGCGCGCTGTAACGCGGGGTCGCGAATCCGCTCGGCCGCGGTAAGGAAGGCTTCAATATCCAGGTGAAAGACGGGCATGGCCCCCTCCTGTAAGGCAGGGATCGATGAGATCAGGCCGGACACTCGATAATTTGTATGCGCGAATAAAAATTAGGGCTAAAAAAAGAGCGCGCAACAGGCACGATGCAAACGGTTGAAAATCGGTGATTTTAGGGCTGGAACAGAACATAAACGTCCCCCGTCACGGGAAAGACCCGGCAGTTGCATGTGCGCGTAGGTTGTGAAATATTTTTTATTCGCGAATAAAAATTAGGCGAAAAAAAGCCAAGTGGGCATATGCCCACCCGGCAAATCTATGTTTTGGATTGTCCGGCCCTCAGCAGGCCATGGGGCCTAAGCCACCGGGAAAGACATGGGATGGTTGAACCGGCGGTACAAAGCGAATACAACGCCGCGAATCTCGAATTCATCGTCGGGCGTTACCACGATGGCCTCCAACTCGTCGTTGGCCGGTTGTAAACGAATGCGGTGGCCTTCATGATAGTAGCGCTTCAGGGTGGCCTCGCCGTTAACGACCGCCACCACCGTCTGCCCCTCATAGGCCACGGATTGTCTTTGAATGATCACAATATCACCGTCGAAAATGCCGTCATCGATCATGGAATTTCCGCTGACTTCCAAGGCATAGGATTCGCCTTTGGGAATCAAGGTTGCGGGCACTTCGATAGTCTGGGGAGTTTCCACCGCTTCTAAGGGCAGGCCCGCCTTGATGCGGCCCAACAAGTTGATAATCACCGCTTGAGGCGGCGGCTTGATCAGTTCTATGGAGCGGTGTCTGCGCGGGTCGCGGCGGATTAACTTCGCCTCTTCCAACACTTTGAGGTTTTTGGACATGGCTTGCTGGCTTATGCCGAACATCTTGCCAAGCGCCGCAACCGTTGGTACCGGATCGCCGGCTTTGATGATCTTTTCAAGCTTCTCGAATATACCTTTTTGTCGTGCGCTTAGTCTCAAAATCATCCCTCTTCGCCATTTACCTGGATTAGAAGTCACCAACCCCGCGAAAAGACTGTTCCACGGGATTAACTCTATTCTAAGGTTGTTATAGGGTTGTTGTCAACCCGATAATTAAAAAATACAGTAGTAAGTTGGGTAAGTTACTACAATTTCCACGCCTGAGAGCTTTCCAATCTCATTTGTCAACGTGAAGCGGGCGTTCGGTGCCGTCATTATCGATTGCACAGGTCGTGACACATAGTCACAACCATGCGAGTCGGCCCGGCTCGATCCACGTTTGCAAAACGGGGCAGCGTCTGTCTTGCATCATCATTCATCAGAAGCCCTCAAAGGAAACATCTAAAAATAACCCATTTCAATGATCATTTCAAGCGTTGACCATATCCGGTTCACATCCGGGGGCGATTCGAAACGGGATGGACCGTGAATGGCGCCGAACCACTTCGATCGGCAAGATGTCCCGACTATCTTGTCTTCCATAGCGGGTTTATCGAAAAAAAAAGCCGCCGAGGTCGAAAAGAGACCCGCGGCGGCGTGATATTTCATTGGATGACTTTTCCGAGTTAACCGGGTACGGTTGATGAGAAGATGGTGTGATTCGTGATCTTCGTCCGG
>JASJCB010000151.1 GCA_030066195.1 Acidobacteriota bacterium | reverse complement strand
CCCTATGTACTCTGCATAGGGGGTCAAATCATCGGGAGCAGGGCCTCATGAGAAAAATGCCCGGCAAAATCAACGATTGCCAACCCTATGTACTCTGCATAGGGGGTCAAATCATCGGGAGCAGGGCCTCATGAGAAAAATGCCCGCCGAAATCGACGGTTTCAGACACCATGCAATCGCATGGGGGCCGAACACAATGGTTTTAAAGGGTATGTAGAATGTATAGGAGTCAGAACCAACGGTATTTAAACCTATGCAGCACGACACTCTCTGAAATCGGTGATATTGGAGTTCATGCAGCACAATGCCTCCCAGATCGATAGATTCAAGAAGTCATCGCGAAATCCGGACCGGGCCCGGGTTTCTACCGGAGCCGCCCCCGTACCTTTGACGAGTCCCTGGAATTATTCCTCACTGTTCTAGACTTAAACCCCGAATTCTGCTTTAATCTTGGGTCCGGTTGTGGAGGATGACGACGTATGGAGGACATCGAGCGCAGGATCGGTTACAAGTTCAAGAAAAAGGAACTACTGGGCCAGGCGCTGACACATAGCTCCTATGGGTACGAAAACTCCAGTCCGCATAACGAACGACTGGAGTTCCTGGGCGATTCGATCCTGGGTTACGTTATCTCCAGAGAATTGTTCCTGCGTTTCCAAGCGGACCACGAAGGAACCCTCTCCAAACTGAAGTCCGTGCTGGTCTCAGCCCAGTCGCTGGCCGAGAAGGCTCGCGAATTGGAACTGGGCGAACACCTCCGTCTGGGCCGCGGCGAAGCCAAGGCCGGCGGAAAAAACAAACAATCCATCCTGGCCGACGCCATGGAATCCCTGTTCGGCGCCCTGTCTTTGGACGGCGGTTTCCAAGCCGCTGAGGATTTAATCATGAAGCTCTACGGGGAAGACATTCGCAACGCAACAATCGATATCAAAAATTCGGTCGATTTCAAGACCTTGCTCCAGGAACGCTTGCAAGAACGGGCTCTGGGCCTGCCGCGTTACCATGTGATCAAGGAGGAGGGACCCGCTCATAACCGCCGCTTCGTGGTTTGTATCGTTGTCGGTGATTATGAGGGACCGGTCGGCACCGGAACCTCCAAAAAAGGCGCACAGCAGGAATGTGCGCGGTTGCTCTTGGAAGACGACGCATTCTGGGAAGCCCACACTCGGTAGGAGAACACAGTGGAAGAACGGCTGCAGAAAATTATTGCAAGGGCGGGCGTCTGCTCGCGCCGAGAGGCGGAACGTCTGATTGCGGACGGCAAGGTGACGGTTAACGGCGACGTGATCACCGAATTGGGCAGCAAGGCTGACGCAAAGGAAGACCATATCAAGGTAAACGGCAAACTGGTCCAGCCGTTGGAGCGCTTCCACTACCTGCTGATGTACAAACCCAAGGGTGTGGTTACCTCGGTCAGCGATCCCGAGAATCGCCCCGTGGTCCTGGACCTCGTGAAAGGCATCAAAGACCGAATCTACCCGGTAGGGCGCCTGGATTTCAACACCGAGGGCGCGCTTCTTCTGACCAACGACGGTGAAATGGCCAACAGCCTGCTGCACCCCGGCAAGGGCTGCCCCAAGACCTATATCGTCAAGGTGCACGGCGAACCGGATGATAAAGATCTTCACAGACTGGGCCGCGGCATCACCGTGGACGGGACCCGCTACGGCAACAGCAATATCACCATCTTGAAACCCGGCAAGAACACCTGGTTACAGGTCATTCTGACCGAGGGCAAGAACCAGCAAATTCGCAAGATGTTCGAGCATATCGGCCACCCGGTAGCCAAGTTGAAACGCATCGGTTTCGGATTCCTTACTTTGAAAGGCCTGGCTCCCGGTGAATGGCGCGAGCTTTCCGAAACCGAGGTCGCTCGCTTGAAACGCGGCGACTACACCCCGCTGATGCCCATCAATCCCTACATTTTCCTGAAAGACTACGGCGTCTCGGTGGACCCGCGCAAGCTGAAGGCCGGCTATATGCGCAAGGAAATGGAAAAACAAAAGGCCCGTGAACAGGAACGCGGCCCTCGCGGAAGAGGCCCCGGCGGACGGGACGGTCGTCGCCCTTATGGTGACCGGGACAATCGTCGTTCGGGCAACCGGAACGACCGTCGCGGACCGGCCGGCCGTGATGATCGCCGAGGTCCCGGTAGTCGCGATGACCGACGCGGACCCGGACGAGATGACCGACGCGGGCCCGGTGCTCGCGACGACCGACGAGGACCGGCCGGACGAGATGACCGTCGCGGTCCGGGTAACCGGGATCGCAAGCCCTACGCCGGTCGCCGTGACGATCGACGGGGACCGGGCGGACCGGGCGGTTCACGCGGAGGCCGCTCCGGCGGACGGGGCGGCCCCAAGAATCATTGATGCCGAGATTGGAACCAGGGGTTTCGACCCCCGGTTCTATCGTCAGGCGGCTTGTAAAAGAGTTTGCATGGCGTCTTCGTTGCTGTCATAAATGGGGAAGACGGTAATCAGACGGGTAACGGTCATCAGATCGTAGATCTTGGGTTTCAGGCAGGTCAAGATCAGGTCGACCCCCGAGGACCGCAGGTCTGAATACTGGCTGATCAGTTCTCCGATACCGGAACTATCCATATGCGTTACCTTGGACATATCCAATAATATATGCCTTGCACCGGCGCGCTTGACCCCTTGAAGCGTGTTTCTCAGTTCAACATCGCCCTCACCGATATCGATTCGGCCTTTGATTTTGACGATCACTGCACCATCGTGTTGCTCGATCTCGCTTCTCATAACTAACCACTCCATCCGCACAGCACATAGCGGGTAGTTCGGTAGGTTCCCAGGCAAGATGCGCCATTCACATTGTGTCTCTCCAAACGGGCCGGGTGTCCCGAACCGATTACCGGTTCACCATGGCCACGCACCCTGGTTAACGAATGCAACACGGAAAGGTTTATTCTTTTTACAATGATAATTTATAAATTGTTGGATTCCCGGAAGGCAAACCGGCTCCCGTTAAAAACCGCACCGGGTAGGGCGCACCCGTGGTAGGATTCGGGCTACTTCAGGCGAGGGGGCAGGGAATGTCACAACCAACGGTAACCCTGAAAGGGAAACGTGCAACCATCATGGCGCGCTATCAGCATCCATGGGTTTTCTCCATGGGTATCGAGAATAAGCCGAGACTTGCACCGGGAACGCTCACCAGGGTAGTCGATCCGGACAAGAAACCGCTGGGCTGGGGTTTTTATCACCCCAAGGGCGCGATTGCCCTGCGTATGATTTCTTTCAGTGAGGAAGAACCGGGCCCTGATTTCTGGCAGGCGCGCATCGCCGGCGCTTTCCAAATGCGCCGTAACTTGTTGGGCCCGGACCGTCACAATTACCGGCTCTTGAACGGTGAACACGACGGCTTCCCGGGATTAACCGCCGATGTCTACGGCGATCTGATTTGCATCCAGGTCAGCACGGCGGGAATGGACCTCCTGAAGCCCGAACTGGCGGCCATGCTGGTTCAACAAACCGGGGCGACGGCGGTTTACGAACGTAGCGAGGGACCCGCTCGCGAACAGGAGGGCCTGAAACCCACGCGTGGTTTCCTGTATGGTTCTCGGGAACTGCCGGTAACGATCCAAGAACGCGGTTTCCAATGGACGATGGACCCCGAGGAGGGGCACAAAACCGGCTTCTACCTGGACCAGCACGACCAACACGCCTGGGTAGAAGCCCGCGCCGCCGGTAAGGAGGTTTTGGACCTGTGTTGTTACGTGGGAGGGTTTACCCTGGCCGCTCTGAGAGGCGGGGCCGATCACGTGCGTTCGGTCGATGTCTCGCCGCGTGCGGTAGCGGCCCTGGCCGATCACCTGGCGCGCAACGGACTGCATGACGGCCGCCAGGAGACTGTGAAAGCCGATGTTTTTACGTGGCTGAAACAGAAACCGGATCGTCAATTCGATATGGTCATTCTGGACCCGCCGGCCCTGGCCAAGTCCATCAAAACGGCGAAAAACGCGCTTAAAGCCTACAGCCGTCTGCAAACCCATGCTGCCCGTTGGGTTAAACCGGGCGGTATCTTGTTTACCTTCAGTTGCTCGGGCGTCGTTACCCTGTCCGAATTCCAACAAAGCTGTTTCCTCGGCTTACGCCTGGCCGAACGCGAGCCCATGCTCATCCACCGGTGCGGGCCGGGACCGGACCATCCCGTCAACCTGCGGTTCCCTGAAGGCGAGTACTTGAAAGGACTGGCCGTCTACCTGCCTTGAGTCCGGGAATTTTAGAAAAAACAAGTGGAAAAAGGACGGCCTGACAGGGGCTGTCCGATCGCTCCGGTAAGATGGGAAACATCGAAGGCGCCCCCTTCGACATACGGGATGAAATGTCCCGTGGCGCCGCCCCGTCGCGATGACGATGCGTCGTCCCGATGACCATCTCTCTCGAGCGAACCAATCCTGCATCTCAGATTGAACCGCCAACTCTCGAGCCCTTCACCCCACGTAGGGCTCACCTTTAGGGCTTGGATACTTCTCATGGTGTCCAAGCCCGTTTTTTTCTTGCAACCCGGAACGCGCGGTGCTTTAGTGGAGAAATAACAGAGGGGGAGTGATTGTTTGGACCAGGTTCCCAGTCACCTGATGCATGAAGACCAGGTCATGATGACGCTTTCCGGTTCCTTGGGCCGGCCGAAGCGTCTTGTTTCCTGCCGGAGCGGCACGGCGCGCTATCGAGCGGGGAATCCCGGCACGCAACGTTGCCGGTCCACGCTGCCGGATGAAGCGAGGGTTCAGGAAGCCTGGACTCTGGACAAAAGCGTGCGCGAGGGTTTGCGGCGCTTCTCCGGCTTGGATGCTGAAATCAACTTGCAAATCCTCAGCCGCAGCCGTGTCACGGAGAACCGACCGAAGTCCGTAACCTCATCCTTTGCCGCCTTTTGGGGCACCTTGAATGTCAACGGGGCCTGGCCTTCCGTATTTGGCAGCGATGCGCACGGCAACCTGGTTTTTCGACGTGGTCCCTGGGAGGATTGGCCTCGCCGGGGCGCCCGATTCGACGAGATCGATCCGTCGTTGCCCATGGTTCTCTCGCCCTATTGCGGTACCCTGTTTCACGAGGCGGTGGGCCACGCCCTGGAAGCCGATTACCTGAAACGCAGCCCCTTGAAGTATCGCTTCGGCGAACAGGTTTCCCACGAACAACTGACGATTGCCGATCGACCCGATCTGACCGGTTATGCGGGCAGCATGACCCACGACGACGCCGGGCGACCCGTGGGCGCTACCACCATGCTGTATCGGGGTTACCTGGTCGGCGATTTGGCCGGAAACAAGGGCGCCCTGCGCCGCGCCTCCTATCGGGAACTGCCCCAGGTTCGCGCGGGCAACTTCATCATCAAAGCGGGCGCCGGTTCCGTGGGGGATTGGTTGCAATACCTGCCCGAATGCTATTACGTAGCCTGGATCAAAACGGGCAGTTGGCAGCCGGGCACCAATCAAATCCAAGCCATGACCGGACCCGTTTTCCAGCTGGAACACGGCCATGTTATCGCCCGCCGGGATCGGATTCGCCTGCGCCTGACGACCTCCGACTTCCTGAACCGGATCGACGGCGTGGGCGATGATTTTGCCATGGATCCGGCCGTCCATTGGTGCGTTAAAAAGAACCAGGCGGTGCCTTTTGCCATGGGCGCGCCCTCTATCATGGTTCGCGGGGCAAGCTCGTGAAAGGCCGGGTGGTGACCCGAACGCGCCTGCTGGCCGTTCAATGGCACTACGGCGGGGCCGACGAACGCCTGACGGTTGCCGAGGAAGCCCGTGAAAGCCACGCGGGTGACGACGGCACCTGGCTGCAACATACCATTTCGGCGGAAAACCGGCCGCACCCGGTTCCCGATCAACTGCTTTTCGAATTGAAACGCTGGCGCCGTTTCCTGAAAAAGCATCACCTGACCGATGTCCAAATCCGCTATCTACATCGCCGCGTCCACTTGTTCGGGCCGCCGCCGCGTTATATGGTCCTGGCCCCGGAATGGTCGCTGTTCTCGAGCGTGCCCTCGTTTCATATGGGTTCCGGCGTTTTCTCCTACACCTGCCGCGCGCGTCGCATGCCGACCAAACGCCTCATGCAGCACCTGCATCTCCTGCTGCAGGCACCGCACCTGAAAGCGGAAAAGAAATGGCCCGGCCCCGTGCTCTTCGAGGGCGACCTGCTGACGGGTTTTTTGGAATCCGCGCTGGATCACATCCTGTCAGCCGGCGAAAAGTTGGGACGTTGGCAACATGTCGGCCCCAAATTTCCAGCGACGCCGCAAAACCCGGTTTCAGTGGGCCTGTTGCCTGGTTCCGAGCGCTTTCTTCCCGCCGTTACACATCCGAAGCCCGCGGGATGCTGGTCCGCCCTGGCTTATGACGGCAGCGGGTTGTTGCTCCATCGAGGCGGCGCCTACCGCCTGGTAGAACTGGACGAACCGCTGTACCGATTGTTCCCTGACTTTCGCTTCACAGATAGATACAGCGGTTTGACGCTGAAGGACCACCATTACATCATGCCCGCGGCGATCTATTTTCCCCGCGCTTAATCGGGATCCACAAAACTGCCTTGCGTGTCTTGAATCTCGGCCTTGGAGCCCGCCACGAACTCGAATTCTACCCGCCGATTGCGCGCTTTGCCGTCTTCCGATAAATTCGTGCCGCGCGGCTTGAATTCACCCATGGCTACCGGCACCATCTTGTTACGATCCACATTGTGGTTCTTGAAGAAATAATCCATGACCACGATGGCGCGCAAACCGGCCAGTTCGTAATTCCCCTCGGCGCTGCCGCTGTCGAAACGAGTCCGGACACCGCGATCGGTGTCGGTGTGGCCTTCCACCTTGACCACGCCGTCGAAGTCGTTGATCAAGGGCGCCACCCCGTCCAAAATGGCGGCCGCTTCCGGCTTGATGGTGATCTGTCCGGTGTCGAACAGGGCGTCGCCGTCAATCTGAATGCGGAACCAATCGGCGCCGGAATTCATTTCAACCTTGGGTTGCTTGCGCGCGTGACGAGCGGCTTTGGCGCGCACGGTAGCCATCTGCGCCATGGTTTTCGGAATCTCGATCTGTTGAATGGTGATTTCCTCGCCGGCGGGCGTGGTGTGATCCGGCGAGGTCTGGGCCACGCCGAAGGCTTCTTTGATGCTGCCGGCCATGCGCTTATACTTCACCACCTCGGTAGTCGAGAAACTGAGCAGCAACACGAAGAAGGTCAGCAACAGCGACATCATGTCGCCGAAAGTCACGACCCATTTTGGGGCGCCTTTTTCACATTTACACTCTTCAACCGGTTGATCAGACATGGCTTCCGTTCCGCGGGCTCGAACATTACTCTATTATACTCTCGTCCTCTCAAGCAAATGGGTAAAGGAAAAAATAGGGGCGGCGGCCATGCCGGTCCAACTGGTCACCCAAATCCAGAACTCATCCCAAACCTGTAGGTTGAACAACGTGGACAGCAGCCAGAAGATAACCAGGATGGAGATCAGCACCGCCACGGTAATCCAAGCAGCGGCAAAAACACATCCGGCTTTCTTCGACATCAATCCACCTCTTCGGATTCAAGGGGCTCCACGTCGATGATCATGTTTTGCGGCCCGCTCTTGGGTTCCGGCCGCCTGTGCCTGCCGTTCCGGTAGCTGCCGCCCATCACCACGATTCGACCCTGAAAGTAGCGGATCAGGATTGCGGAAACCAGGTCGCGAACGGGCGGCACCAGGAACAGAAAGGCCGCCACATCGGTAATGAAACCCGGCGTCAGTAATAGGGTTCCGGTCACCAACAGGATCAACCCGGAGACAATCTCGCGCGCGGGCAACTGACCGGAAGCCAGTGATTTTTGAATCTTGTTCAGCGTGGACAACCCCTGGCTGCGCACCATGGCGCCGCCCACGATACCGGTTAGCAGACACAAGCTGAAGGTCAGCAGAAAACCGGTTTTCGAGGCCACGTAAACCAGGATATAAAGCTCGGCGAAGCTAAGAAACAACACCAGCAAAAAGAAGCGAAAGATCATGGCTCCCCTCTTTGTCTTGATCATCTTATCACGGAACCCGTTCGAGCCTGTTCGGGCAACCGCATAATCCTTTAACGCGAGCCGTGCCGATCCGACTGCAAGATTACTTCCATAGCGGTCGTAGGGTGACATAGAAGCCGGGAGAAACGAGCGCTGTTTTCTTGGGAGCGGGCTTTCAACTACTGCTAGAATGTAGGTTATCGTGATGATTCGAGGGTTGTATGAGCCGACAGTATCCCAAGATTCCCTACGGTGTTGCCGACTTTACGCAGGTTATCGAACAAAAGATGACCTATGTGGACAAAACCCGATTTATTCCGGAACTGGAGGAGGCCGGCCACTTTTTATTCTTCCTTCGACCCAGACGTTCGGGCAAGTCACTCCTGGTTTCCACGCTGTTTTGCTACTACGATACCAACTTCAAGAAACGTTTCGAAAACCTGTTCGGTAATTCGTGGCTTGGCAAGAACCCTACCGAGGAGAAAAACAGGTATATGGTTCTGGCCTTTAACTTTTCGGCGGTGCGACCCGAGCCCGATCGCGTCGAAGCGTCTTTCGAGCAATACACCCGAACCATCTTCGATGACTTTATCGATCGCTACCCGGGTACATTCACGGAGAAGTTCGTTACCGCGGCGTCCAAGATGACAACTGCCGGGGACCGTCTCAGCGCGCTTTTTGCCTATTGTCGAACCCACAACCTCAAGCTTTACATTCTTATCGACGAATACGATAACTTTACCAACACCATCCTGACCACTCATGGGAAACAGCGGTATCAACAGATAACCCGCGGCGCCGGATTCTTTCGCCACTTCTTCAATGTGTTGAAAGAGGGAACGAGCATGCAGGATTCCGGGCTTGCCCGTTTGTTCATTACCGGTGTTTCTCCCGTTACCATGGACGATGTAACCAGCGGCTTCAACATCGGCATTCACATCAGTCTGGAGCCCCAGTTTCAAGATATGGCGGGTTTTACCGAGTCGGAAACCGCCGCGGCATTGGATTTGTACGACATCCCCGACCTGTTGGGCATGACCCGAGAACAGGTACTGGACATCGCAAGAGAATGGTACGGCGGTTATCGGTATTCGATCGATACCGACACCGAGGTCTTCAACCCCGACATGGTGCTCTACTTTATTCGCTCGGTAACCCGCCTGAAACGGATGCCTACCGACATGACCGACCAGAACGTGCGCATGGACTACGGTAAGTTGCGGCATCTACTCCTGGCCGAGAAGCAGTTGAACGGGAACTTCAAAATCCTGAAAACCGTTATTGAACAGGGCCGAATCTCATCGCCCATCGCCACGGGGTTCCCTATCGAGGAACTTACCGATTCGTCCAACTTCGTCTCCCTGCTCTTCTACTTCGGCCTGATCACACACAGCGGACAGGCAATTGCCGAACCAATCCTGAAGGTGCCCAATCAAACGATTGCGGGCATGATTTGGGGCCAATTGCGCGACGCCTATAAAGACACGAACGTCTTCCGCATCGAGCCCATGGCCGTGCAAAAGGCGCTGGAGCAAATGGGCTGGTTCGGCAACTGGAAACCCTTCTTCAAACTGATCGGGGATGCGGTTGGGGAATACACCGCGGTCCGAGATTTTATGCACGGCGAAAAGGTAATCCAAGGCTTCCTCCTTGCTTATCTCAACAGCACCAACTACTTCATCACCGGCAGCGAGACTGAACTGAGCAAGGGCTTTTGCGATATCTACTTGGAGCCTTTTGTCGCACGCTACAAGAATATCCGTTTCGGATACTTGATCGAACTGAAATACATCAAACGCGGAGAGAAATTAACCGACACACTCCTTCAATCCAATATCGAGGAGGCCCGAACCCAGTTGGAGCGATACCGCCGGGACCCCCGACTGAAAAAAGTTGGTGAAGCCATCGAATGGCTCTGCCCGGTGTTGGTCTTCCACGGCTGGGAACTGGTTTATTACGACACCCCGAATTAGTGATACCGAAAACCTTGTTGTCCAATTGTTTTACCCGAGCCCAAGAACAGTTGCGCCGATCATTGGTTTCCTATGGTTCTTCTGCATCGTATGGTCGCAAAACCTTATTTGTAACAATTTCCATATGAGCAAAGGTTTTCCTCAACTCACGGGCGCACGCAACCGAAAAGCCTTACGAGACCTCGGGAGGACATGCATGACCCGTCTTTTAGTGATCGAGGACGACATCGATTTCGCGGAAACCCTGAGCGAAATCTTTCAGGCCGCCGGGTACATGGTCAAGCAGGCGCATAACGGTCGGAAGGGCCTGAAGATGTGTCGTCAATGGCATCCCCATATCGTGGTCACCGACCTGATCATGCCGGAAATGGAAGGCATCTCCATGATCCAGGAACTGGTGGAGGGCCGAGATCACCCCACCATTGTCGCCATTTCCGGCGGTGGAGAACGGCGCCTTCCCGGCCATGCCGAAATTGTCGACAGCTACCTGGAAAGCGCTCGTTTGCTGGGCGCGGTGCTCACCTACGCCAAGCCGGTCGATTTCTGCCGCCTGCTGCGCGATGTGGCCGCGCTGACCTCCGAAAACAACAGTCAGGGGCTTACTGCCGGTTAGAGGCGAGACAGGGAGCCGCCCGCGACCTTATCGCCCCTCGTTCATGGGAAAGCCCCGTCTTGTATTTAGCGGCCGGTTGGGCTAGGATGACTTCCGACCGCCGATACCTGTTGAGGAGTTACATATGCCAAACGCACAACAAACTGAAGCCTTCGTCAATAAGTTTTGGGACGACCACATTACCCCCACAATTACCGAATACATCAAGATCCCCAACAAGTCGGTACATTTCGATCCCGATTGGGAAGCCAACGGCCATATGGAAGACGCGTTGCAACTGGCCGTCAAGTGGATCGAGCAACATCCGATCCCGGGCGCCGAATTGCATATCGGCCGCTTGCCCGGTCGCACGCCCTTGTTGCTGTTGGATGTCCCCGGCGATATCGATGACAAAACCATCGTCATGTACGGCCACCTGGATAAGCAGCCGGAGATGACCGGCTGGCGCCCCGGTTTCGGTCCCTGGATTCCGGTGATGGAAGACGACAAGCTTTACGGCCGCGGCGGCGCCGACGACGGCTATGCCCTGTTCGCTTCCATCTGCGCCATCAAGGCTATGAGAGAGCAGGGTGTCAAGCACGCCCGTTGTGTCATTCTCATCGAATTCTCCGAGGAGTCCGGCTCCATCGACCTGCCCGCCTATGTGGACCATTTCGCCGACGTTCTGGGCAGCCCCGACCTGGTGGTTTGCCTTGATTCGGGAGCGGGTAATTACGACCAGCTTTGGTCCACGACCTCCCTGCGCGGCATGGCCGGCGGCACCCTGCGCGTGGACATCCTGCGCGAGGGCGTCCATTCCGGCGACGCCAGCGGCGTGGTGCCCAGTTCCTTCCGCATCATTCGCGAGTTGCTGGACCGCCTCGAAGATTCCAAAACCGGTAAGGTCCTGCTGGAAGAACTGCACGATGAAATCCCCCAAGAGCGCATCGATCAGGCCGAACGCGCCGCCGACGCTTTAGGCGACGAGGTTTACACCAAGTTCCCCTTCCTGGACGGCGCGAAACCTTTCGAGGGTTCCAACACGGAACTGGTCTTGAACCGAACCTGGCGTCCTACCGTTTCCTTCATCGGCCAGGAGGGTTTGCCGCCCACACAATCGGGCGGTAACGTGCTGAGACCGTACACCGAACTGAAACTCAGCTTCCGCCTGCCGCCCACGCTTAACTCCCAACAAGCCGTCAAAGACATCACCCGCGTACTCACGACAGATCCGCCCTACGGCGCCAAGGTAGCCGTCAAGTTCGACGAACCCGCCAACGGTTGGAACGCACCCGCCTTGTCCCCCTGGCTTAACGAGGCACTGGAGGAGGTTTCCCAAACCTTCTACGGCAAACCCGCGTTGCACATGGGCGAGGGCGGTTCCATTCCCTTCATGGGGATGCTGGGCGAAAAGTTCCCCAAGGCGCAATTCGTGGTCACCGGCGTGCTGGGCCCCCAGAGTAATGCGCACGGCCCCAACGAGTTCCTGCACATCCCGTTCGCCAAGAAACTGACTTGCTGCGTGGCTCATATCCTGGATCTTCATGCCGGGAGTTGATTCTCCATGACCGACTATCCCAAACCGTCGCTCACGGTCGATGCCGTGGTGTTGGCCGGCTTGGGTCCCCGCATGAAGTTGCTGGTGATCGAGCGGGCGAAGCCTCCTTTTCAAGGTCGCTTCGCCTTGCCCGGCGGCTTTGTCGATCCCTACGAACTTCCGCCGAATGCCGTCGTCCGCGAGTTGATTGAAGAAACCGGCCTGCAACTAAAGCCCCGGCAGGCCGTCCCCTTAACCCTGAGAACACGGGAGGGCCGAGACCCCAGGGGCTGGACCCTCAGCCAACCCTTCCTGTTTCACCTACCGCAACCCCTTCCGGTTAAAGGCGGTGACGATGCCGTACGCGCCGAGTGGGTTCCCCTGTCCGATTTAAGCTCGCCGGCCTTCGATCACGGCGCTATTTTATGCGAGGCCCTCGGCAAGTTCTGGCCTGAGATGCCCATGTACGACCCGCGTCTGGCCGACATTCCCGTTTATGGTCGAGGCCCCCTGGGCGATCATCTCACCTTCTTCGGCGGCAGTTTCAACCCCTGGCATCAGGGTCACGAAGCCTGCCTGGCCTTGTGCCCCCGCAAGGAAGGCCTGGTGGTTGTACCCGACAGCAACCCCTTCAAGAAGGGTGAGGCCGGTCAGTGTTCCTGGCGCTTGTTCCGCGAACTGGTCGAGCGCGCGGAACATTTCGGCGCCCTCGTCTTTCCGGGGTTTTGCGGTATGGAAGGCGCCAACCCCACCATTGCCTGGCTTCCCTATGTCAAGGCCCGAACGAAAGGCTTCCTGATCGGAGAAGACAGCTTCACGTCCTTCCCGGGCTGGAACGAATCGATCACTCTGGCTCAGGCCTTGAACCATCTCTATGTTGCACCGCGTCGTGTCACATCCGACCAGTTTGAAGCCGCCCGAGACTGGTTCAAGGCGCACGCGCCGTCCCTGCAGATCCACTTCCTGGACGATCATCATCACCGCGATGTTTCCTCAACCGCATTACGAAAACAACAAGCGAGCAAAGCATGAATATCCCGTCGATCGATGCCGTCTGCCAAAAAATTGTCGAACTGATCGAAGAAAATACCGATCCGCCGAAACCGCTTACGCCCGATGCGCCGCTGGTGGCAGAACTGGGTCTGGAATCGCTGGATATCATTGAAATGGGGTTCTCGGTTCAGGAGACTTTCGATTTCGACTTCAGCGATATAAACCCCATCGAGGAATTGGACAAATTGCTGGGCGGTAATCGGCTGCTGGCGGAAGGCAGGTTAACTGACGAAGGCAAACGCGTGGCGCTCGGGCGCATGCCGGAACTGGAGGCAGTCGAATTGCCCGAGGAACTGACCATCCACAAGCTTCAGGAATACTTCACCATTCGCACCTTCGCCAGATTGATCGACGAATTCTACAGGGCGCTGCCGGAAAAACTCGAGAGCGGCGAGCCGGTCATCATCCGCGATTTCCGGCCGTGTACCGAGAGTGGTGCGGAAGTGCCCCTACCCAAGGCGGACAGTCTGGTCATGGTCTGGGTAGAAAAACAGGCCGAATTGCTTCGCACGGGGACCTGAGTGATCGTCTACCTGGTCTTTTTAGGTTTATTGGCCTGCCTGCGCATCTGGGAACTGCGCCGCTCCAAAGCCAACTGGCGGATTCACCGGGATAAAGCCGACATGCTTGCGGAGCGGTTGTTTCCCTGGATGGTGGCCCTCCACGGTTCATTTTTCGTTTTGTTGCCGCTGGAATTGTTTTGGCGCCGCCCCCAGTTCGGCGGGCCCTTGAGTTACGCGGCCCTGAGCATTATCCTGATCGCGTTCATACTGCGTTTCTGGACGCTGCACACCATGGGCCGCAGTTGGAATGTGCGCGTGGTGGGCGGTCAGGACTACCCCATCGTCAGCAACGGCCCCTATCGCTACATTCGCCATCCCAATTATCTTGTCGTGGTTCTGGAACTGCTCTTCATTCCGCTCATCTTCAAGCTGTATTTCAGTGCGGCGATCCTGACCCTAGGCAATCTGGTGGTATTGTCGATACGCATCCGCAACGAGGAAAGAATATTGCGACAGAACCCTGAGTGGGTCCGCACCATGGGCGGTAAACCCCGCTTCCTACCCTGGGGACCCTGAACGGAAAAGGTGTGGTAGGAGCGGCCCGCGCCATGAAAAGCGTTGAGGAATATTACTCAGGATGCTAGGATATTCCCAGCCGCAGTTGTACCCTAATCGATTGAAAAGAGAATATGTGTATTGTGATTTTTGGTTTCACTTCGGTTAGGAAGACCGGCATGTATTTTGTATAGACACCCTCTATCAGGGGAATTACCTTGGAGAAAACCAGGGTATGTACCCGGTTCATGCATTCCGAAGGAAGGAGTTTACTGTGAAAAGAATGATGATTGCCGCACTGGTTTCTCTTGCCGTCTGCCTGCCCGTCCGGTCCACCGACGGCGCCGCCGTCTTCAAAGAACTCAAGTGCATGAAATGCCACGAGGTGACGACACTGGAGATCAAAACTACCGCCAAGGATCCCAAGAAAGCAACGGACCTGGCCGATGTGGGCAATCAACGCGAGGAAGCATGGCTCTTTTCCTACCTGAAAAAAGAAATCGAGAAAGACGGCAAGAAACACAAAATGAAGTTCAAAGGCGACGAAGAACAAATGAAAGTCATCGTAGCCTGGATGTTAACCCTTAAGAAGTAACGCTTTCCCGGAGGTTAGGCGTGAGTGTTTTCCTGTTTGTTCTGGGACTTATCGATCTGGGCTTGATTTTTTTCCTGATGAAGCAATGGCGCCACATGTCCGTTGTGGGCCGTGTCGCCATCGGCAGCCTGGTTTTTGCTCCCATGCCTCTGGTTTATGGTCTCGGTGTGACGTTGCACAGTCTCAATGCCATGAAGAGCGTCGAGTTTTGCGGTTCCTGCCACGTTATGGATGCCTATATTGACAGTCTTCATGTTGAGGACGCTGAATCGATTCCCGCCATTCACTACCAGAACAACTGGGTTCCCCAGGAAAACGCTTGCTACGACTGTCATAGCGAATACAGTATGTTCGGCGATATCAAGGCCAAGCTCAACGGATTGAAACACGTCTACGTCAACTATGTGACCGGCCCTCCCGAAGAAATCGAACTCTACCAAGCCTACCGAAACGAGGACTGCCTCCACTGTCACGGGCCCGCCAAGAACTATCAGTCCGGCGAGGACCATGTGGACAACGCTGAAGAAATCAAAACCGGTGAGACATCCTGCCTGGATTGTCACGATGTCGGACATGTCTTGAAAAAGGAGGATTGAATGGAGGTTCCCAGTTTATTGAAGAAGGCGGCTGCCTGTCATGTAATTGCCATAATTTTGCTCATCGTCTCACTGTTCTGCAATTCGGCGGTGCCCTATCTGCTGACACTGGGTTTGGGCGGCGCCCTGATGTTCCTGGGCCTGTTGCTGGCCGCGATTGACTTGTTCAATCACTGGCAGGGGAACGAGCCCGCGGAGGATTGATCCCGGTTTCAATAACTGGTCTGGTGCGCAAATTCGCGCATAACAAGATAGCGAACCTTGCCGCCCGAGGACGATAGCTTCAGGTCAAATCTACTTGAATCGAAGGGTTTCATGGTGCTGTAAAAGTCGATCAGATAGAACGACTTCAGTTCGCGGTAGATGCGCGCCAGTTCCCGATCCAGAAAACGCAGGTTGGCCAGTTGCGTGGTAATGGAACCTGTCTCGGAGGACAGCAGGTTCAGAAAGCCGAAGCCTTCCCGGTCGATACCCGTTGCGTCACCTAAAAACAGGGAATAGACCATGGTGTTGGACGCGGCAATCTGCTGAAACACCTTTTGTCCGTCGCTTGCCGATACGGAATCCTTGCCGTCGGAAACGACGATGATGACCGGTGTTCCCGAGCGCTCCAACAGGGTGTCGTGAGCCGCGGCCAGGGCGTCGTAAAGCGAGGTGCCCAGCCGTGGACTCATGGTGTAGAGGATGCCCTTCGATTGACTGAAGTCATCCTGAAAATCGGTCAGGCGCAGTACCTTGTCGTCAAAGGAAAACACCGCGGCCTCGTCGCCCGGCTCCAGGCTTGACAACAGGCCGGCCACGGCATGTTGGGCGCGAAACATCTTCTCGCCGTGCATGGACCGGGAGGTATCCATCAGCACCACAATGCTCAGCGGCGCCTTGTCCCGGCTGAAGAAGGCAATGCCGCGCGGGTTGTCGTCCTCCAGCACGCTGAATTCCGTTGCCCTGAGGCCGGTCAGGAACTTGTTGCCCTTGACGGCTACCGCGCGCAGGCGGATCAACTGAATGGTATCCTCGGAACCCAGTTCCACGGCGCGCACGGTCAGTTTGTTTTCGGCGCGGGTCTCGTCATCGAAATAGGTTTTCAGCAGTAACTTCACCTGGCGATGACGGCGGTTGGGTTTGAAGCTCATGCGAAACGGCGGGCCGCTGATAGAGGCGACGGCTTTGCCGTTGGCCTCCAGTTCGGCGCGCAGCATTTTGCGGCCCAGGGGTCCCGGATCGAAGATCACTTCCGCGGTGCCGCCGATCAGATCACCGTCCTCGGGCGAAACCAGTTTCACGGGCGACGAGTCCAGCAGACGGAAACTTTCCATACGGCGAATGAGATTCAGCTGTTCGGCGGCTACCTCATCGACGGCGCTACGGTACATAACGGCCGCCTTGTCCTGCTTCTGCGCGGCGGCTTGAAAACGCGTCAACAGGCGCAGGGCTTCCCCTGAACGGCCGGCGGCCAATAAACGTTTGCCCAGCATTTCCGCCGGCAGTTGTTCCATGGGGAAGACGGCCAGGACCGATTCCAGCGCTGCTTGTGAGGGCTCGTCCGCCGCCATCGTTTCGGCAAGGGTTTCGATTCCTTGCGCAAACCGGACCAGATGAACCGAGGAGGCGGGCTTGCCGCTCGCCGGCACATACAGGGAGCCCAACTGCTCGGATAAGCTGTAGCCGTGCAACCTGGAAATCAAGCTCCACGACCCGGTCGTCCGGTCCAAACCCAGTTCTATGACGCCTTCCTTGATCAGATAACTGACCTCGAAAGACAGGTCGACCAGGTAACCCGGGGTTCGCGGCCGCTTCAGGTTGATCGGCTCCGGGAAGATCAGGTCTTGCAAAAATTCCCTGTAGCCGTCTTCGAAGGTGATCTCCTGCAGCGACATCTCCATCACGTCGTCGCCGGCGGTCACGTGGAAACCGCCGGGTATCAGACCCAGATCGAAGTTGATGTGCTGCACGTCTTTATCGACCAGGGTGCCGTCCGGCTTGCGCACGGCCAGGGTGATTTTGTAGGTAACCAGCTTGGGGTTTTCTTCTTCTTCCAAGCGCTGGGCGTCGGCCTCGGCCAGGGCCGTCAATAACGCGCGTATGGAACCGTCCAGCATGGAATAGGTTTCCCGGGAAATTCCCAACGCCTCTCGTTCGACATAGGCAACCGGTAGGTAGCGCACGGGCTTGCCGGTTACCATCAGCCGACGACCTTGATCCTCGACTTCCAATTCAAAGTAGTGGAAGACCGGTGTCTCGTCTTGGGGCGCCAAAAATAGGAGGCAGAAGGCTAAAGCGTGTATCAGCATTCAACCGCCCTACTGTAAAACCAGATCAAGGGAACGCTTGAAACGGGTCCTGCCGCTGTACAAGACCACCACCAAATCGTAGTTCCCCGGGTCCAAACGAGACGCATCCACTTCCCCGTAAAAACCAAAGGTGCCCGGAATCACTTCCTTGATCGCCAGAGGATTCAGCGGTATCCTCAATCGTGTTCTACCGCTCCTGGCCGTACAGTTCAATTTCATATCGGTCAGTTCCCCTTGTAGATTTTGGATGTGGAAGAACAGTCTCAGAGAATCGTCGGTCTTGTATTCGGCTTCTATGCCGATGGGCAGCAATTCCTCGCCGATTTGGAACGGGTCGGCCGGTACCGGCACATCGTTCTTTTTCTTTTGCCGGTGGTAGCGGATCCTGTGAAAGGCAAACGCGGGCGGCTCGTCGGCTTTGTGAAGGACCAGTGAACTGAGACTGGTTTTGCCCGGATCGGGAGGCGGCGGCGCTTCGATCTCGTTGAGGTAACCCTTGCCGGTTTCCATATCGCGAACATAGATGCGCAGTCGCCTGGCCGCGGTTTCGGGGTCCAGCAGATCGTAGAAGCGGAAGACGTCAAAAGTGAACTGGTGGTTGAGAACCATCTTGGTGTAATCGACCAGGGCGGCGTGTTCGTCAAGGGCCGCGAAACCGATTTCATAGCCGCCGTCGGGAAACTCGGCAAACGGCATGGCGCCGTAGGGAGTGTAGCGAAAACCGCCGCTCTCGGAAATGAATTGATAGGCGCCCCAGCGTACATCCAACTCCTCGCGAGGCGCACCGAAGAACAGGGTGTTTTCAAAATCCACCTGATGCTGCTGCTCGGGGTGTTTTTGGAAGCTGTCCGGCGAATCGAGCAGGCGGCCGTAATGCAACTCGGCGTCGGCATGGGCGCTGCTCAACAGCTTTAACTGAAGTTCCTCGGGCACGTCGGGCGCGTCGTAGGTCAGGAGGTAAAAATGACCGGCCGGCATCTCGCGAAGGGTAAGTCTGGTGATCAATCTGCCGTTGACGTCGAGCGCAAAATCGGCGGCGGTGAGACCGGTGACGAGCCGACCGTCCTCGCCGGTGACGCGAACGCGTAACTGCTTGCGCTTGATTTCCAACGTCTCTTCGATTTGGGGGGATTGCTCCTGCAAAGCAAGCAGGGAAAGCAAAACCGCTAGGATCATTGGGAATACCTCCAACGGCCAGAGGGTAATGTCGGCATCATCATAACACTCCCACTGATGGTGAGCCCAGGTTTGTTTTCCTGGTAGTTGGGACACGTCAAGGTCGGATGTGACTCGATCGCGGTCTTCACTTGCTATGATTTACGCGACGTCGCGAAACTGGTTTCAGTTCTCAGCAAGACAAGGTCCCTCAGACGTCTGCTTTTTCGGATGAAATTCAGTCCTTTCTCGGGCCACAAAAAAACCTCATTAAGTTTTTCTAAAAGCCGATAATTTTGAGTGCCGATCCTAATCAACGGTCAGGAAACATTTAATGAACAAATTGCCTTTTGAAATTCAGGTAATTCTCTTTCCGGCTGTTCAATTCTTGAACAATTGTCTGCTTGGCTTGTTTCTCAACAAAAGCGCCGCCGTTGTTCTTTTAAGTGTCCTGGCTCCCTCTTTTCCCGCACCGGCGCAAATGGAAGACTTAAGGATTCACGGCTTCCTGAGCCAGGGATACCTGGAATCTTCCGAGTTTGACTTTTGGGCGGAGACGCAAGGCGGCACCTTTGAATTTTCAGAGGTCGGGCTGAATATCAACAAGCGCTTGAGCGACAATCTGCGGCTGGGGCTCCAGTTGTTTGCACGCGATCTGGGCGATATCGGGAACCACGAGGTCATCCTCGACTGGGCGCTCGCGGAATATCAGTGGCGAAACGAGTTGGGCTTTCGCATCGGCAAGATCAAACAACCCATCGGTTTCTACAGTCTGGAGAGCGATATCGACCTGCTGCGCGACCAGATCTTTCTGCCTCAAAGCCTATACGCGGAGGGTACCCGCTCGCTGATCAACGCCTATCAAGGTGTCAGCGTGTTTGGAAATCTACCCGGAAATATAGATTTCGATATCTATGTCGGTAATCTGGAGTTCGATGTTAACGAACCGGGTACCCTGGCTATATTACAACGGATAACAGGTGCTCTACCCTATGCATCGATCTCGATGCGAAGCGATTCGATGAAGGGCGGTACCCTGCGGTGGAACACTCCGCTAAGGGGCTTGTCTTTTGAAGTCGCCTACTTATCGACTGATATCATTGCGGACCTGATACTCCTCGACGGGACCCGGATCGAGGGTCGGATAGATAATGCGAAACTGATCACTACCTCCGCGGTCTATGAGCGACCGGGCTGGACAGTGATCGCCGAAACTTCAGAATATGCCGAGCCCGACAGGCCGTTGGGTCGGTATATCCAGTGCTCCATAGATCTGACCCGTAGACTGTCGCTTCATGCCGGCTACGACGAGTTCTACCCGATGAAGAACGATAAGAACGGCGACTTCATTGCAATGTCCGGCTTTCCCCGACACCTTGCCTGGCAGAAGGATCTGTCAATAGGTCTTCGGTATGACCTGGGATCGTCATGGGTGCTTAAAGCCGAATGGCACGATGTCGACGGCACCGGTCTGATTGCCACCTTCGAACCCGAGAACCTGGAAAACATCACCGTGGCGGATTGGCATTACCTCGGCCTGAAAGCCACGTATAACTTCTGAGAAACGAATGATGAACGTTTGGAAATACTTGATCATGACGCTATTTTTAGGAACTCGTATCGGCCGATCGAAATCAAAATCCACATGGAGCGGAAAGGCTCGGCTACTTTTGATCACGGTATTACTGGCGGGAACGACCCTTCAAGCCGGCGACCCGGTCCTGATCACGCACCCTGACAACAACATCGATTCTATCAATGCAAGGGAACTCGAAAAGATCTACCGCAACAAGAAAACCCGCTGGCCCGACGGCACACGTATCCGACTCGTCACCAGGCAAAGCGGGCCGCTCCACAAAAAATTCCTGGAGCTTTATCTGGGGAACAATGAACGCCAGTTCTCCATATTTTGGAAACGGGTGCTGTACACGGGCAAAGGCGTCCCGCCGATCTCGTTTACCGGCGACGAAGAAGTGATCGCGTATGTGGCCGCCAACCCCGGAGCTATCGGCTACGTCGGCAATACGGCAGATCTCGTGGGCGTCAAAAAGATCGAGGTCAAAGAAGATGCTCTCTGATCGGGCGATTTCGATAATGGGCTTGTTACGCAACAAAAGCGATCTCGTTTTTCTTTTGAGCGTCCTGGCGGTCACGTTACCCGCCCCGGCGCAAATCGAGGAATTAGAGATCCACGGCTTCCTGAGCCAGGGATACCTGGAATCGTCCGAACATGACTTTTGGGCGGAGACGCGAGGCGGCACCTTTGAATTTTCAGAGGTCGGACTTAACTTCAACAAACGCCTGAGCGACAATCTGCGGCTCGGCCTCCAGTTGTTTGCTCGCGACCTGGGCGATATCGGCAACCACGAGGTTTTCCTCGACTGGGCGCTCGCGGAATATCAGTGGCGAAACGAGTTGGGCTTTCGCATCGGCAAGATCAAACAACCGATTGGTTTTTACAATCAGGAACGCGACATCGACCTTCTCCGCGGCCAGATCTTCCTGCCTCAAAGCGTATACGCTGAGGGCACCCGCGCGCTAAACAACGCCTACCAAGGTCTCAGCTTGTTTGGAAATCTACCTGGGAACATAGATTACGAAGTCTATGCCGGGAATCTGGATTTCGATGTTGATGAGCCGGGTCCTCTAGCCCTATTAAGACTATTGGGAGGGCCCGGACCTTATGCATCGGCCTCGTTGCGAAGCGATTCGTTAATGGGCGGCACCCTGCGGTGGAATACCCCGATCAGGGGCTTGTCAGTCGGAGCCTCCTACTTCAGAGCCAACGTCATTGCGGACCTTGTCCTTCTCAACGGTACCCCGATCTCGGGTCGAATAGATAATGCGAACCTGACCACAGCCTCCCTGACCTATGAGAGGTCGGGCTGGACAGTGATCGCCGAATCTGCAGAATACGACTTTGCCCGGGGGCCTTTGGGCCGGTATATCCAGTGCTCGGCAGATTTGACCCCCAGGCTGTCGCTTAACCTCACATACGACGAGTTCTATCCAAGAAAGGATGATAAGGACGGCGACTTCAACACCATGATGGGAATTCCCCGACACCTGGCCTGGCAGAAAGACCTGTCGTTAGGTTTGCGGTATGACCTGAGATCGTCATGGGTGCTCAAGGCCGAATGGCACGATGTCGACGGCATCGGTTTGATTGCTACCTTCGACACCGAGAACCTGGAAAATATCACGGTGGCGGATTGGCATTACTGCGGTTTTAAAGCCACCTACAACTTCTGAGAAACGAACGATGAACGTTTGAAACGCCGATCTCGTTTACCGGCGACGAGGAAGTGACCGCTTGCGTGGCCGCCAACCCCGGAGCTATCGGTTATGTCAGCAACAGGGCAGATCTCGCGGGCGTCAAAAAGATCGAGGTCAAAGAAAATGTCTTCTGATCGGGTGATTTCGATAATGTGTTTGCCGTCTCTGCTCAGGTAGTGATCAGGGCTTGTAGCCGGTCTCTCAAATGGTTGAGTTCGGGGCATAACCGCAGGACTCTCGTGAAGTTACCGGCAGCCTCTCGGGCGAGGGTTCTCCTTCCCTCGCCGGGTTCATTCACCAAATCTCGGCTATGACTGAAGGGGATGAAGTAGGCTTCCTTGGGATCACGTTCCTGCCGAATGTCCTGCCAGTTCCAGTCACCGGGTAGATCTTTTTGGCCGGCCAGAACCCAAACTTCCAGTTCTTGCCAGGCGTTTTCGGCCAGGAAGTATTTATGTTCCGGCAGAAATTGAGTTGCTTTGGTTTCCAAATGATCCAAACTCTTGCGTCTTTCCGTAATACCATCTCTATCGACGCAAAGAAGGAAAACATCGATCATTCCTTTGTAGCGAACGATGATCTCCTCCAAGCGCGACCACTTCAAGGCCTGGGATACACCGCCCAACAAGGGAT
This sequence comes from Acidobacteriota bacterium, assembly GCA_030066195.1. GTDB lineage: Bacteria > Acidobacteriota > Holophagae > Acanthopleuribacterales > Acanthopleuribacteraceae > JASJCB01. The sequence continues at coordinate 34,785 of JASJCB010000151.1, read as the reverse complement.
CGCGACAAACCCTGACTCGGGCTTTCTTTCGGCCCGCCGAACGCATCAGGGCCTCGATGAGCGGCTTCAGCATATATTGGTCCTTGCGAAAGTCCTCCGGAATAACCAGTACATTCACCGGCCGGCCTCCGAGAGGAAGAACACGGCGTCCTCATACCAGCCCGACTCATGCAGTCGTCCGGCGTCCTGATCTTCGATCAAGGTTTTGAAATCGGGAATGTCGATCAAACGGGTAATGCGACCTTCGGGACTGTCTTCCCCACGATAGATCAAGGAAGCATGCTCCAAGGAGGCGCCGCTGAGATAGCGCAATAGTTGAGGCGAGTGTGTCGTGGCCAGGACTTGGAGATTCATTTCACGTGTCTTCTGTTCCAATAGTTGGGTCAGAAGGTGAACTCTAGAAGGATGCAGACCGTTTTCCATCTCTTCGAAAATCAAGAGGCCGCCGGGCTTGGGTCCCATCAGCGCGGCGATAACAGCCAGGAATCGCAAGGTTCCGTCAGAGGCGCTGTAGGCAGAGATTTTTCGGTTGTTTCCCTCTACCAGGGCAAGAATGATCTTTCCCGTTGGATCGGACATAAAATCCAGGTCTCGGGCATCCGACGGCGTTAATTCGCGTAGCCATTCCACCAGCGCTTTTCTCTTGTCCTTATCGGCGCAAACGGCTTGCAACACCGGCGACAGGTTTTCCCCGCGATCTCCCAAAATGGTTTGACCGGGAAAGGAAGGTTGACGCATGACCTCGGGATGGGGGTCGAAAAACCGGATCGATGACAATTTCTCCGCAACGCTTTGTATGGTCTCGGAGAAAGGGGAATCACCATTCTCGGATCTCAGTTGTGCAAGGATCGGGGTTCCTGATGAAAAGTTCCGGTGTTCATGCTTGGGAGCGGCGCTCAAGAAACACCCGACGGTGTCGGTATCTGTCCGTGTGACGGTTTCCTCGGGGGGATGGGTGTCGAAAACCATGGAATGGTTCAGGTAAAGCGATTCACGGCGGATCACCGGCAGTTCGCTCACGGATACTTCGATGGTATACACGGCATCCGGGAGCCGATCCAGATTCTGCCTTCCTACCCCGGGTGATATTTCCTGCTTGGTTTTCCGTTTCTTTTCGTGCTGAAAGGTTACCCGAAGCATGAAGCTATCGGCGCCCGGGTAAAGAATTTCCCGCGGCCCCCCGCGAATGCCGCGCCATTGTAGAACGCCGCCGTCGGCGTACTTTTCTCCCATAATCTCGGCTAGAGAATAACCGCGTGCAATACCGTGTAAGAACCGAAAGGCATCCCTTAGGTTACTTTTGCCGGAGGCATTGGCGCCGATCAACACATTGATCGAGCCCAACTGGATATGAGCCTCTCGGAAGTTCTTGAAGTTTCTTAACTTTAGGCCGGTAAGCACGGCGTCATCCCCGATGATCGAAATCACCGACATTCTACCATGTATCGGACCAAAACATGGAAATCGGTCAAACCTGCCGGGACGTTTCCAGGCCCCAACGGTTTATGGCGACCCGGTTTCAGGAGCCGGGCGACGTTGCCCCAGCCTTCCCACTAAGTAGGTAGGAGGCAGACAACGTTGTCCCACCCCTATCCACTGAGTCGGAAGCCTAGGGACAACGTTGCCCCCAGGCTTTCGACTCAATTTGATATATCAATGCAACCCTTGCTATCCCTGGATTCTTCAGGTTGTGAAATGAAAATGCGGCAGAAGATCGATCTCCGGGAACGCGTTTAGCCGCACACGGCGCGGGTCAAATCGGTTCGCCCTCGATTACCAGGCGGCGCCAGATTTCGAAGGTGATCAGCATCCATAGTTTGATGCCGTAGCGGCCTCGGCCCTCCTCGATTTCGTAGGACAGTAGTTGTTTGACTCGCTCGTGGTTGAAGACGGGAGATTTGCGCAGGGCGCGTTTGCTCAAGATCTTGCGGGCGTAGCGGCGCATCTCGCCCTGGAACCAGAAATAGACCGGCACGCGCATGCCGCTTTTGGGACGTTCGATGACCGATTCGGGCAGCAGGTCTCGGTAGGCTTCCTTGATGATGATCTTCTCTACGCCGGCCGCCAGTTTCAGGTGGGGCGGCAGGGCGAAGCCCAGTTCGATCAGGCGTTCGTCGAACAGCGGCGACAGCGGCACCAGGCCGTTGGCGCCCAGCATGCGCTCGACCTTCGGCAGGATCAGGCGTCCGCCTTTCAGGCGAATGTTGATGCTCATCAATTGGTTCAGCAGCAGGCGGGGTTTTTGTGCCTTGAAGAATGGCGTCAGTGGACCGGCCAGGGCGGCGTCCAGGTCCAATTGCTCGCGGAATTCCGGTGTCAGGATGTGCGTCAGTTCGTCGTAGGCGCGGCGGTAGGAAGCCAGGTAGGCGTGTTCCAGGTAGAGCGGGTCGCGTGAACCGCCGTACCAGTGCAGCATCATCATGGGGATGTTCTTGGGGCCGCCGAAGACAGGGTCGCCGCCCTCACCGTTGAAGACGCCGTTCAGCATCGGCGCCACGTGTCGGGCCAGGGCGAAATTGGGCACGGTGACCGGGTCGCCGATGGGATCGTCCAGCAGCCAGATAATGCGCCTCAGTTCGGGCAGAAAGTCCCTGGGTTTCAACAGGACCTCGTGGTGGTCGGTTCCGCATTGTTCGGCCACGGCGCGGGCGAAGTCCAACTCGTGTTTGTAATCCGGCCCGAAATGTACGGCGAAGGTGGTTACGCGACCCGGGGCCTGCCGGGCCAGTTCCGCCACCACCGCACTGCTGTCGATGCCGCCGGACAGAAAGGCGCCGATGGGTTCGCCGGGCGCCATGCGTTCGGTGATCGCCGCCTGGAAATGGTTGCGGAACCGCTCGATCCAGTCTTCCCTGGTGACGGCGGGGTCAACCTCCTCGGGTTCATATTCCTCGAAACGGAAGAAGCGCGTGCTTCGTTTCGAACCGTCCGCTTCGAAACAGATCAGGTGACCGGGCAGCACGGCCTCGATATCCCGAAGCATGGTTTCATGAGTGGGTTGAAAGCTATAAGTCAGGTACCTGGCCGGCGCGGCGGGTCGAATGTCGCGGGAAAACCCGGGCAGCGACCAGAGGGCCTTGGGTTCCACGGCAAAAAAGACACGGTTCTTGAAGACCGTGGTGTAGAGGGAGCGGGCGCCCGCGCCGTCACGCACCAGGATCAAGCGCTCACCGTCCAGCAGAGCCAGCACGAAGGCCCCACGCAGCCGCGTCAGGGCATCCTCGCCCTCCGCTCGGTAAGCGGCCAGGAGCCTGGCGAGGAAGGGCGCGTTCGAATCGGGTAAGCCGTGATCGGTCAGGAACCCGGCCATGGCCAGCGTTTGCGGACCGTCGTGAATCAATCCGCCGTGCTCGCCCGACCACTTGGGCGGCGCGCCGTGGTACAGGGTTCCCCACGGAGCGGAATGAGCGAGCCAGGGTCCTTTGCTCCGATGGGCCAGAATGCGTTGCATACCGGCGGCCAGGGTGTCGTCCCGGTTACCGGTAAAGCCGAAAATGACACTCATCCAAAACCCATCGCCAGGTTTCCTTCAATCTGTCGCTGCTGTTGATCCAGGATTTCGGCGAAGGCCAGACCGCCGGCCAGGGAGGCGCCCAAGCCCACGGCCAACATGGGATAAGCCATCATGTCGATAGGCACACGGCCTTGATGGGAGCGACTCAGCGGGCGGTTCAGTTTCTTGATGCGTTTGACATCCTCGGTGAACAGGCCCATGTCGGTGATGGGATGACCGTCAATGGGCAGTTTGCGCGAGCCGGCCAAACGGGCGGCCATGTCCTCGCCGTATTCGGTGGCGTCGTGCATCAGGTAGACGGGCAGTTTCCGGTTTTCTTCCAACAATTTCCGGGCGTGGTCCTGAAGGTACGAGGGATAACCGTCCTCGCTGATCACCAGGGTCTTGTTCTCCAGGTGCCAGCCGTTACGCACCAAAAGGTCCACCAGGATGCGCCGTTCCACGATCAGCACCGCTTCCACCCCGTAATCGTAGACATCGGGATGGTCGGCGGGCGGCGGCTCATTTTCAAGGCCCGGCTCGTGGATCAACTTTGGGATGGGATATGCTCTCTCGTACTCGCGAACCGCGATCCAGAATTGACCGAAATCGTGTTTGACGCTGATCCGATACAAATTGATCAGAAACGGCAAAAAAAAGACAACAATACTGAAAATCAAAAAACCCGGGACGAAGACCGTAACCGCTATGCCGGCGAGGAAGAGAAACGCGTAGACCTTGACCCACAGATGCGCGCTGCCGACCATTCTGCGGCAGTGAATCATGTAGAGTTGGTTCATGGTGAAGTAGCGTGTTCCCACCCCGCTTGCCTTACGGATATAGGAAACCATGCGAGCGTCACTGATTTTAGGCGGCTCCTTGGGGCTCAATACAAAACGATAGCGGCAACGCGTGCAAGTCATGCCCTCCACGAACTTTTGATTGTGCTCGCATTTCGGACACTTCACGAGGCGCCTCCGGTACGAATATGGTCCAGGTAACGGGCCGATACGCCGTCGACCACGGTGCGGTTGATCATGGGGTGGTCGTCGTCGGCCGGGCCGAAATCGCTGTCGGGATGCCAGGCGATGACAGTCATGGCGTCGGATCGGGTGGAAAAGCAGTGCAGGGTTTCCGAGGGAATCAAGAACAGGCGACCCGGGGCCAGTTCCACACTACGACCGTCCAAATGACAGTAGCCGCATCCCCGAGCTACCATGCCCGCCCGTAACGACGGGTGCGTGTGCGCGGTCTGATGGATCCCCGGCGGGAAATGCAGCAGGTTCAAGCAGGGATCGCCCAACTTGACCGGGGCAATGAGCAGTGAATCGGTGCAGCCGTCGATATAGCGCAGGCGCCCCTCTTCCTCCACGGGTCCGCCGATGTGAAAGAAACCCCGGTAATCATGTCGCGTCACCACGAACCCGCTGCCGGCGCCGTTCAGCAAACAGGCCCCCGGCGCGGCGAAATACATGCCGGGACTCAGGGTAAAGCGGCCGGATGTGTGTTCTAGGGTCAAGGCGCCCTGGTGGACGTAGCCGTAATGAGTGCCGTCGTCGGCGGGCGTCAGCGAACCCTGCAGCCAGGCGGAAAGCGAGGCGGCATGCGGCGACAAGCTCTGATGAATGAGGCCGGTAAGCGGTTCTTGTATCAGGAACTCGGGCATAGGCGTCACCTTGAAATCGATGACTCATCATAGCACATTTTCCGTTCAAAAGATTCAGGCTCGGGCTTGTCAAGGTCGAGGGAATTCGAACGGTATCTTGTCATTTGGGCATCTTGTAACCAACCAACCCGCGCTTGAAAGACCGGCAGAAAATTCATGCATAAAACAATTAAATGACATTCTAAATGCCCACTTAGCTGCAAGATGTTTTGTTGTTCTCATTAACAATGCGGAGTGTTTTTCCGAGGGCGCAGGCCCTACTGGTTGGACATGGACGGTCCTGCGCCCCTCGGAAAGACGCGCGTTGAACTAATCCGGGATTGCGCTAGCTCTTCACGGAATTTGTTTGGCTCCTTCGCCGTCGGGACCATTGGGTTGAGAGAATTTTCACGTGTCGCGTGAGGTTACGGCACCGTGCCGATCCGCGCTCTAAAAAACAGAAAGAAAGTTGATGCATAAAACAACCAAGCAGCATAATAACCTGCATAAACGCTAGTTTGACCGGTTCGCCCGGCAGCCCCGGCGGGATCAGATGATCGGGGTTCAGTTGGCTTGGGGATTGCTTATAAACGGCATATACCGGAGTGCCGGTCATTGTATCCGGCGAGGAGATTGCGCGTGAGTGCTAAACGTATCGCTATCGATGCCGCGATAATCGAGGATTTGCCACCCGGTTTGGTGCGGCCCCTCCGCGAGTTCCACACCTACCTGGCTTTTGAACGGAAGTTATCCGAACATACGGTTGCCGCCTATATTCGCGACCTGGTCCAATTCCTGGTCTTTGTTCCCGTGGAAGCCGTTCGTCTGATCACCCGTGAACACATTCTCCACTTCCTGGCCGACTTGAATAAGGTAGGTATCAAGGAACGCAGCCAGGCGCGGAAGATCAGCGCCATTCGGCAGTTCTTTCGTTTTCTGGTCAAGCGGTTCGTCATCGAACAGAACCCCACCGACCTGATCGACAATCCTCAGCAGGTGCGTACCCTACCTAAGACCATCAGCGAGGAAGCCATCACCAAACTGTTACTGGCGCCCTCGGCCGATTCGGCGCTCGGCCTGCGCGATCGGGCCATGCTGGAACTGTTGTACGCCACGGGTTTACGGGTTTCCGAACTGATCAACCTTCGCTTCAGTCAGGTGCGGTTGGACCCCGGTTTGTTGATCATTATGGGCAAGGGCCGCAAGGAGCGCCTGGTGCCCCTGGGTTCCAAGGCGCGCGAGCATTTGGAGCGTTATCTGCAAGACGGTCGGCCCGCCCTCATACGCGGCGCCACCGAGACCGTGTTTTTGAGCCGTTTCGGTTCGGCCATGACGCGCCAGGCCTTCTGGCAGATCATCAAGAAACACGCCCTGGAAGTAGGCATCAGCCCCAAGTTGGTCTCGCCGCACGTGGTGCGTCACTGTTTCGCGACACACCTGTTGAATCATGGCGCCGACCTGCGCGCCATCCAGATGATGCTGGGTCACAGCGACCTGAGCACCACGCAGATCTATACTGAGGTGGCCAGGGAGCGCTTGAAGGCGATTCACGAGTCCTACCATCCCCTGGAAGGCGGCGGACACGGGCGGGTTGCTGCACCCTGAGCGGTGTCATTCTCCTGGAGACAGAAACCGCGAAGGACACAACAAGCATAAAGAAGGTTTTCCGTCTTTACGCCCCCTGTGTCCTCGGCGGTTCCCATGACGTGAGTTGAAGGGCGGCCGGGCGGTGGAGAAACCCGGCCGTCTTGGGAAGGGTTTATTGGGGGATGGGGTTGTTATTGTAGAGGAAACGGGCATCCTTGGACAGGCGGAGCGCCAGCACGACCAGGGGTTGCGTGGACTCGATGCGAATGGTGCTGTTTTTGTTGTCCGGAATCAAACCTTCCAACAGGCCGAGGTACTTGGCGTTGGGAGCCAGGTTTTCGGCCAGGGTGACGTTGGCCAGGACGCTGCCGTCATCACCGATTTGGGTTACGGTGACGGCGGCCTCGGCGTCACCCGCGTTGACCAGAGCGAAGCCGTCGAACAACAGGTCCCATTCGCCGGGGTAGACATCGAAGCTGGAACCGACCGGCGCGGCCTCGTGAATAGCGGCCGTACTTGCGTTTTCCACCCGAGCGCGATAACCCGCGGTAACCACGCAGTCGGTGGAGCCGGTAACGGCCAGGTGACTTGCATCCGGGCTCAATAGATCGGTTTTTGCGAAGCGCCTTGTGCCCCTGGCCGGGACGTCTACCTGGACCGGGCCAAGCGCCGCACCGTCGTCGTTATAGGGCTGGAGGGTGACCGATCGGGCACTGTCGGCGGTGTTGTGGACATAGATATCGGTATCGAAGCCACCGGTTTCACTGGTGATATGGGCCAGCCGGCGGCTGCTGTCCGGTTCGGGGTTGGGCGGCAGGGGCAGGTTTTGGTAGAGGAAGCGGCCGTCGCTCGAGATACGCAGGATCATGACCGCCATGGGTTGGTCGGAAGTCAATTCGATGATGCTGTTCGGGTTGTTCCCGAATAGATTGTTGAAGATGGTCAGGTGTTTTCCGCCGGACGCCAGGTCGGTTTCCAGGTTGACCGTCGCCAGGACATTCCCGTCATCGTCCAGTTGCACGGCATCGATTTTAGCCGGACCGTCGCCCGCGTTGATCAGGGCGGCGCCGTCGAACAGGGTGTCCCACTCGCCGGGATAGACGTAGAAGCGGTTTTCGAAGCGGCCGGTCTCGTGAACCTGGGCAGTGGAGGCGTTTTCCACGGCGGCGTGATAACCGACACTGATGGGGCAGGAGTCACAGCCGGCGACACCGAAGCTTTTTGCATCCGGGCTGAAATATTCCTGGGCCAGGACCCTGGAAGTTGCGCCCGCGCCCAGGTCCACGGTAACGGGGTCCAGTTCCGTTCCGGTCTCGTCGTAGGGTTGCAGGGTAACCTGTTGTTGGGTGTCGCCGGTATTGCGGATCAGGATTTCGCTGTCGAAATCGCCGCCCTGGGTGGTCAGGTGGGCCCCGCGTCGTTTACCGGCGGCCTGACTGTTGCCGTCGCCGTTAGAGGTCCGGTAGTAGGCGACCTTGGAGGGTGTGGTCAAGCCGGGCGGCGTGACGGTGGTATCGGCCAGGGTCAGGGTGAACACCTGGTTGCGGCTGTCCTCGGCGAAGAAGTGATAGGTGGTGGTTTCCACGCGAGTGGTGATGCTGAGACCGGTCACATTGATGACATCGTTGACCACCTGATCCAGCTTCAAGCGTCGGACGTTGTTGACCGTGGTTCCATCGGGTAGAATGAGGGTGCCGAAACCGTCGTAATGGGTGCTCAGATTGCCGGTGCGATCGGCGATGCCGGTAATGCCCTGGATGTTGAATTCGTAGGTACCCACAAAGTCGTCGGCCTGGGTTTCGTTATAGGCCAGGGGGAAGTTCAGCCAGATATTTTTATCGGAGTAGGTGACCACGCCCAGGTCGGGCAGGTCCAGGCCGTCGAGAACGAACTGTTGGTCGTTGACAGTGAAAAAGGTATAGGCAAACAGGGGACCCGCGTCTTGAATATGAACCATGTTCGCGCCCGGAAATAAACCCTGGTTGGGCGCCTCGGACGGAGCGGCGTAGCGAACGCTGAAATCTTCTTCCGGTAATCGCGGCAGGTTGGAAAAATCCCAGGTCACCCCGGTTCCGGCCGGTCCGGGTTCGGCATTGGTCGCATCCACGGCGAAGTAGTCGACATGATCGCCGATCTGCCAGACATCGGCGCGGGTGAAATCGGCTTGGGACCGGCCCGCGGCACTTAAGGCAAAAACAAACCATGCAAAAACACAAACACGCGTCATCGTGTGCCTCCTTCAATTATGCCGGCGGTATTACACGAATGGTGCCAATGCGAAGAAGGGACTTAAAGCCTTGAAACACGCGGTGTGAAGAGGTAACAGCATCCCGAATCGTCGGTTATTGCCGACGATCGGCGTCAAGGAGCGTTGAAACGAAGCGACGCTCCCGGGTGCGCCCACAAGCCGAGAATCGCCCCCCGGCTAACTCGTAGATTTTGGCCAGGTCGCCGGAATCGCCCTGCGGGGCGTCGCCGACTCCGGCCCTGTCGGCCGGGGACAGGCCGAGTTTGCCTTCCATGTTGTTGAGAGCCGTTGCTTCGACCGGACCTGGATGGAACGTGGAGTTGCCCGCAACATGACATTCGTCTCTCCGTTATTTCGTACTAAAGCCGGCGATTATGGTCAAGCCGCGTCGACTCCGGCTATAATGAAACCGGAATTAACGAGGACTTACATGGACAAAAAACATATCGAGCTTTATGTCACCAGGCTGGAACGGGCCATGGATCGTGTGGCGGACGGGATTTTGAAGCAGCAACACCCGCTGACCGCCCAATATTGGCATTGCAAAGACCCCGTTCCTTTTGCGAAACGGAGCCGGGGCGCCTATCGGCCGATTTCGCCCGGAACCGTTTGGGGCTCGCGCTGGGAAACCGCCTGGTTTCATTTTACCGGGGCCGTTCCCAAGGATTGGCGCGGCCTGGAAGTGGTTGCGCGCCTGGATGTGGGCGGCGAGGGCCTGGTGCTCTCGGTCGCCGGTGAGGCCTTGCAGGGATTGAGTAACGGCTCTGTCTTCAAACACGATTTCAATCGCGATCTGCTGCCGCTTCACGACCATTGCCAGGGCGGTGAAACCGTGGATTTTTGGGTGGAAGCCTCGTCCAACGGCTTGTTCGGCTTGTTTACCGAAACGGATCCGGGCCCGGCCCACCCCAATCGGTGGGGCCATTACGATGCCAAATTTGAGGCTGCCGAACTGCGGGTTTTCGATCGGGAACGGCACGAACTCCGGTTGGATCTACGCACCTGTTTGGGCCTGCTGAAGACCCTGCCCGAGAACGGGGTGCGCCGGATGCGCGTCCTGTACGGCGTGAACAAGGCTCTCGACGCCTGGGACGGTAGCGACGAGGCCGTCAGCCGATGCCGGACATTGTTGCAACCCGTTCTGTCATCACCCGCGGCGGCCGCCGATTTAACCTGTCTGGCCGTGGGTCATGCGCATATCGACACGGCCTGGCTTTGGCCCGTACGCGAGACCGTGCGCAAGTGCGCGCGTACCTTTGCAAGCCAGGCGGCTTTGATCGAGCGTTATCCCGGCTATGTCTTCGGCGCCTCGCAGCCTCAGCATTATGCCTTCGTCAAGCAGCATCACCCGCAACTCTACGACAAAATCAAGGAACTGGTCGCCGCCGGCGCTTGGGAATGCCAGGGCGGTATGTGGGTGGAGGCCGACTGTAACCTGATTTCAGGGGAATCCATGGTACGCCAGGTGCTGCACGGCAAGAATTTCTTCCGCGATGAGTTCGGCGTCGATGTGAATCACCTGTGGCTGCCCGATGTCTTCGGTTATTCGGCGGCCCTGCCGCAGATTCTCAAGAAGGCGGGGATGGACTATTTCCTGACCCAGAAGATTTCGTGGAACCAGTTCAATACCTTTCCGCACCACACCTTCCGTTGGCGCGGCATCGACGGTTCCGAGGTCCTGGCCCATTTCCCGCCCGAGAACACCTACAATAGCCAACTGGACACGCAATACCTGGTGCCGGGCCGCGACAACTTCGCCGAGCGCGGTTTTCTGGACGAGTTTATGAGCCTGTTCGGCGTGGGCGACGGCGGCGGCGGTCCCAAGGAAGAGAATATCGAGTTGGGGCAGCGCATGGCGGACTTGGAGGGAGCGCCCAAGGTGCGCTTCGGCAAGGCCGCGGACTTCTTCGAGCGCCTTGCCGAGCATGCCGACGACCTGCCCACCTGGGTAGGCGAACTTTATCTGGAACTCCATCGCGGTACGCTGACCACGCAGGCGCGCACCAAACGAGGCAATCGCATGCTGGAACGGACGCTATTCGCCGTGGAGCAGTTATGCTGTTGCCTGCCCTCGGACGAGTACCCGGCCCGAACCCTGGATGAAGCCTGGAAGAAGGTACTGCTGAACCAGTTCCACGACATCCTCCCCGGCTCCAGCATCAACGAGGTTTACAAGGTTACCGAGGCGGAACACACCGATGTCTTGAATACCTGCGAAGACCTTTTGGGTCGTACCGCGGACGCACTGTTCAAACGGGATACCGAGGCCATGGTAGTTTACAATCCGTCCTGCTATCCCTTTTACGGACCGGTGGTGCTGCCCAATGCCTGGGCCGGCTTGCGGGTTCATGACGACACCGGCAGAGACGTGCCCGTTCAACACGACGGTGAAACGCCGACGGCCCTGGTCATGGCCCCGGGGAACGACCTGGTGACTTTGCGCAAGGGCGAACCCTATACAGGCAAGTCCGCCGCCTCCGAAAAACTGGTCTTGGAAAACGCTTACGCCCGCTATGAATTCAATCAAGACGGCGCCCTGATCGGAGCGCACGACAAGAATCGCGCCAGAGAGTGCCTGGTCGAAGGGGCATTCGGTAATCGGTTGTCCCTATACGATGACCACCCCAACAACTGGGACGCCTGGGATGTTGACGTCTTCTATCGAAACCAGGTTTTGGAAACGGCCCGTGTGAGTAATGTAGAGCGCCTGGCTGACGGACCCGTGCGCAAGAGCTTGCGCTTTCGCATGACCGTCGGTCAATCATCTTTGGTGCAAGATGTCATCCTGGGCGGGGGCGGGCCGCGCCTGGATTTCGTGACCTCGGTGGACTGGCGCGAAAAGCACAAGATGTTGCGGACAGCCTTTCCGGTGAACGTGCGGACGGATGAAGCCCTGTTCGATATCCAATTCGGCACGGTCACCCGGCCCACGCACGCCAATACCAGTTGGGACGCGGCGCGTTTCGAAGCGGCGGGCCATCGCTTCGCGGCCTTGCGCGAGGCCGGCTTCGGCGTAGCCCTGCTCAACGACTGCAAATACGGCTATCGGGTGCAGGACCATGTGCTGGACCTGAACCTGCTGCGCGCGCCGAATTACCCTGACCCGGACGCGGATCAGGGCGCTCATCGATTTACCTACGCACTGCTGCCCTTTGTCACCGAGGAAGAACTACTGCGCCATGCCGCATCCTTGAACGACGGCGTTCGTCTCTTCAATGGATACAGCGCAAACAGCGTGCGCCCGCCTTGTAAACTGACGTCGGAGAGGGGTACGATCACCCTGGAAGCGCTGAAGAGGGCGGAGAAGGAAGACTGCCTGATCATCCGGCTGGTGGAACGCGCGGGCATTCGCCAAAGCGCAACCCTCACCCCGGGGCCGGGTTATGAACGACTGGTGGAAACCAACCTGCTGGAGTGGGAGAACGGCGAGCGGCAAACAGCTGACCGTCGTCGCTACCATGTCGCCATGGCGCCGTTCGAGATCCGAACTTTCAAACTCTACCGGGTGAAAAAGTAAAAAGGCCCTCCCGAGGGAGAGCCTTTTCGGTATTCAGGTGAAAATTCAGATTACAGGTTGGTGTCGCAAACCTGGTCCAGGATGCGCAGGAAATCGACGACGTTTCGCGTTTCAGGCCAGCCGCCCGACTCCTCGCGAAGTTCGCCCAGGATTTCCCCCGCTTCGATGCAGGGACCGGGACCGCAACCATCGGGTCCGCGTTCTACCTTCACGTTGTAGATTCGCTCCGTACCTTGAAAGACCACACGGACATAGAAGTCGTAGTCGCCCTGAAGCGAGGTGTTGAAGGGGATCTCCGGGTCGCCGTCCACGAAAGTGCTTCTGTCCGCGAACAGATCGGACAGATTCTCGTACCAGAAGAAATCCAGGTTGGAGTAGTGCTCGGGCGCGTCGGGGTAGAAGGTCAGCGTGGAGTCGCAAGCGTCAAGGGCCAGGCTGTCCAGATCGATGCGGAAGATATTATCCTCGAGGATCTTGCGCGTTTCGTAATCGAAGTCGTTCACTTCCCAGTGGGTGGGACCGTCACTCCGGTTCCCGGTAAATTCCAAAGAGGGGTCTTGGAAGAGGAAACGGAATTGGATTTCGCCCTCGCCGCCGTACTGGTTGGTCAACGACTGAGGAATATTGACGGTAACGTTCTGGGTGGTAGATTCGTTGGTCATCCAAACCCGCTCGCCGGAAAGGTAGGACGGGGGCGAGCTGGGAAAGGGGTTGGGGTTGTAATAGTTCGTGGAACCATGATCGGTGATCAGGTTACTCCATTCGGTCCAATTGCCATTGTCCGGACGGGTGCGGTATTCCAACAAGCCGCCCGACTGGTTGAAGGAGAACTGGGTAAGGTGGTTGAATTCCAGCTTGGTGTTGTTCCCGAGCAGGAACACGGGTGTGCGCAACCAATAGGTCGTGCCGTCCGCCGAAGAGCTGGTGTCGCCTTCTCCTATCCAGGGACCGAGGCTGCCGCTGGTGTTGTACAGCCAACCGGAAGCGCCGCGGTTGCCCGTCTCCGAGTCGGCAGTCCAGCCTTCCGAGGTATAGGAGCTGACCGAGAAGTCGAACGGGGAACGCAGCCGGGTGTCCTGAGCGTTGAGGTCACGAACGGTGTTCAACTCATCACTCAAGTCGACATAGCGACGGAAGCTGGTCGGCGAGTTGGTGACCGGGTCCGTGAAGCGTCCTTCAACGAAGAACCAGACCGGCTTTTGGTCGGGGGCCGTCAGCAGCTCGAAGGTTGCGGAGATATTGTAGGATACGTTGCCGGCGACGCCGCCGACATCAACGCTGTCCACAATGAAATTGGTGCCGTCAACGGTTTGCTGCCCGCCGGTGATCAGCGTGTCGGAAGCTTCCGGTCTGTCGTCCTCGTCGTCGTCCACCACAACGCCGGAAGTCCAGGTAACATCGGGGAGGGTCTCACCGGAAGCTGCCTCGATACGGAAGGGAATGGTGACCGTTTCGCCGGGGTCCAGGATCTCGTCATCCTGGCCCAGGGGCTCCTCGTCGCCGTCGAAGTCAATGTTTCCGGCCACCAGGTCATAGTTGATATTGTGATTGTTTTCGCGGTTGGTGATGCTTACTTCGGCGCCCGTATCGGTGCGCCTGATCCGAGCTTCCAGGTAGTAATCGCGGGGGTCTAAAATTTCCTCACCGCTACTGGCCGAAAGGGTCAGGTCTCGCGAACCGGCACTCAAGGAGCGGTAGGAGGAATCGGTGCGCAGGAAATACTGGACTTCGAAGTTTTGTTTCAGTTCCGAGACGCTTTGACGCCAACCGGAGGGAACGGTCAGGTCCGCGGAGATATCGCCGTTTGAGGAGAGTTCGAAATTGCGAATTTGGAAGTTGGAGTCAGTGGGAGGTTCGTCGAAGTTGTCCACCAAGGCGGTGCAACCGCCCTCAGATCCTATATAAACCCTGAAGTTACGAAGGATGATGCTCACGCCGCCGGAGTACCAATAGGTGGTTTCCCAATTGGCGCCTTGGCTCAAGAAATCGATGGCTTCGGCAACGGTAGGCGTGCTGTTACCCGGCAAATCGCAGTTGGTATTGGCCAGGGTCACATCGGTAATGTCGAAAACGTTGATACCGGTTCCCAGGGTTCCAAAATTGCCCGCGCCGCCCAAAGGGTGCGTTTCGATTTCTCGGGAGGGAGAAACCGTATTGTCGATCACCTGTCCTTGAACCAGAAGGTCCGGGGCGTTGGGAATGAGATCGCTTCCCAACTGAAAGAAGCAGCTATTGGCATTCAAAGTCCAGAAGAAGAAGAGAAAGACAGCGCCGAAGTTATCCGGCGTGTAGTATCCCTGCAGGTTCCAGTCTGCATACCAGTACAGCCGTTTGCCTTCCAGATCGTCAAAAGTATGGCTGCGAATGCGCATGGGATCGCTTTTGATACCGCCGCTCAAAGGGAACGGAGGACTTTCGATCATTTCCAGGATCACCTGGTCAAGGGTAATCAAGCCGTCAGAACTGGTTCCGAAGTTCAGCAGGCTCGACGATTGTGCTTTTTCCGGAGTATCGGAACCGGGGGAGTAAAATAGCAAGTCAAATTCAAAGGTCTGGCCGCACAGGGCCGGGTTGTCATACAAGTGGATATCGAAAACCAGGTTGCTCAAATTACTGGTGGGTGCGGTTCCTTGCCAGGTAGCAACGATCGAGTCGGCCTGGGCCGCATTTTTCGGTACTAATACAGGAACGACCACCCCGCCGGGCCCGTCTACGTTATAGGTCACGGTCAACGTCTCATCGAGGCGTAACAGGAACGATCCGGTAGATGTGGTGCCGCCCTCCACCGTGTAATCCTGTCCCCAGGCCATGGGAACAGCCGCAAAAAGGGCAAACCAAGCCACTTTTGCTATTTGGGAATGACTGAACATTTTTCCTCCTACTCACGTCACGTTCCAAAAAACTTGCAACATCAGTGCCACTAGCAGCGTACATCACTGATTTGGGATAAATCTGACTTTAAGGTCTATCAATTAGCTAATCCGTGTTTGTTTCCGGCGTCTCCAAGACTGCCGAGTCAATGCGTTGACCGGGACTCATCAAGCATGGATAAAGGTTTGTAATTTTGCTGGATAGACGGTTAATTTTGCCTGGCCTTAAAGCATACGATGTGTAAACCCTGCCCCGTTAGACCCAATCCGACTGCGCATTATACACCCATTTCTCACAATAAGGCCAGTGAGAAGGCGCACTGTTCGATTCTTTACATGCCTCGGCATCTTTTGCCGGGCATAAAAAAAGCTCATCCGGGGGATGAGCTTTGCGGCCGTTTAGTTGGTCCGATGTTGTGGTTTTGGAAATGTGCAAGGCGGGTTGATCTTTCGGCCCTTCGGGAGCGTCATGCCGCCTACCTCATAAGGGTTTTTGTAGACACGCCATTCATCGCCTTCCTTGGAGATGAACTGTTTCATGGCCAACTTGATGGTGCCCATGGGCGTGTTGGTGTTGCCTTTCATCCACCCGGAAACGCGGGCGCATTCGCCTTTGAACTGAATGTTGTTGACCTCGACGTGCTTCAAGGTGATCTGGTCCTGCTTCGCATAATCCTTGAAGGAAACCGCCTTGCGATAGTCGTCGCACATCATGGCGTAACTGGTGATAATGTCTTCATCGATCATCGATTTCCAGTATTTCTCTATCGCCGCAACGGCCTCTTTTTCCAAATCGTTTTTGGGCGTGTAGTTCATGGCGAAAATCGGTTTCTTGTCTTTCTGCCGGCCCTCCACCTTGTTGATCAACTTTTCAAGGTCTTTGTCGCCGGTTTTCGAGACATTGGACTGAGCCGTTACAGCCAAACTGCTTATCAACAGTATTATTAGTAACCATATACGCATCGCTCTTCTCCTTGGGGGTTTCTTGCTCTAAGTGCTTGGACGGCTCAGGCTTCTTCAGGGGCTAAAAAATTAAGCACCTTTTTCAATCTGGCGCCATCGAGTTTGTCGGGGAATTGCTTTTTCAACAGATCGATATAGGGATCGAAAGGGATTTCACCCAGTCCCAGGAAGGTCAATTCACCCAGCTTGATGAGGGCCGGGTCCAGCTTCCCCGACTGAACGTTGCGACCGAACTCATTGGCTGTTCGACGCATCAAGTCGTATCTCAGTTTGTTGCCTTCTACAAAGGTGCGCTCCATCGAGGTAATCTCGCCGATGCTGCCGAATTGGCGTTCCAAATCCTCCAAGAGGTCCAGGGATTGGTCCGTGTATCCCATGTGGAAGAGAATCGCGGCGGAGCGACAACCATACTGGTAATTTTGCTCTTTGGTCATTCGTTTCGTGAATTCTTCCATTCGGCCGTTGAGAAAAGCAAGGCGCTCTTCCGACTTGGTTTTTCCATTTATGGCCTCGGGGTGATTTGCTTTTTGTTTGAGTGCCTGTTCAAAACAACGCCTGGCTTGAACAGGTTTGGCGGCTTTTATGAATTCATTGCCCAATTGTGTCAGCAAATCCGCATCCATGCCTTCCATCATCATCTTGCTGTAGATCTTGCCCGCCTCGCGAGCATCTTCCTGCAGCACTTCCATTTGCCGGGCTCTCTGCTCCTCTAGGCTCGGCCCCATGCCCGGCGCCTGAAAACCATACGCACACATCAACAGCGTCAACAACATCGACCGTCTCCAAAGCTCAAGGTTCTATTTTATTGATCTTGTCCTGGCGCATAAATTCCACCGCGTTTTTGACATGGTCGAAAAATTCCGCGGCCCCGGGATCATCGCCCCGAAAGGTGTATGTGTAGACCCCGCGGTGATTGATCAGGAGGTAGGAGATCGGTCCTCGCATCTGGAATATATCGCGCAAGCCGTCATCATTATCGATCAGAACCAGCTTGGGCATGGTGTAGTCTTTCAGGAATTCCTTGACGGCTTTTCTTTGACCCTTCCCGGATTGCACATAGTCATAATTGATCGACAAAAGCTGGAAGCCCTCTTCATCGGCGTACTCGTGTTCCAAAGCACGGGCCCGACTCCAATACAGGTTGGTGGGCGCGCTTTTGACGGACCAGTATTCGATCACGGTAACCTTGCCTGGTTCCGCCGTAACCTTATTGCCTGCCAGGTCCACCAGGTTCATGGCGCTCAAATCAGCTTCGGATTCGGGCGTATTTCTTGTGTGGACCATATCGCCCCTGGTTTCCCAGATATTCTTGATCTTGACCTTGTATTTGGAATCCTCTTCGGTGGAAGCTTCTTGTGCTTGGGCAAACAACCCGGAAGTCAACACCAATGCCGCCGCGGCAAGTCTGTAAAACAATGAAAAACCTCTCAAACATCGACTGATCCCCGCACCGATACAGCGGGTTATTTCACCGGACATGGAGCAACATTGGTGCCACTATATGAAGAACGGCCTTGAATTCCGGTGTCTTTTCGGCCGGATGAATGCGATAAAACAGTCTGCTGCAAGCAAACCCGGGGCATATTGTACACCACGTAGCATTTCAACGCCAGAAACCCGTTTCAAGACATTTCAAGACAAAGGGCAAACGGCATAACCTTGCCTCCTGAGAATTCAGATCTAAAACACCACGCAAAACCGTGGGATCAACCTATCTCATACCTTTTAAAGGGGCTCCGTTCCAGCCGAACCTCGGGCCCTACGCGCGGATGAGAACTCAAAAAACGCCCGCAATAGAGCGGGCGTTCGTGGTCCGGCTTTGTCGACCGCGTCAACTTGCCGTAGTGTTGTCCGGTTTGGCGTAGATCAAGGATAGCGATAGATAGGCGGCACCGCGACCCAGGTCTTGTTGGGTCGGGTTGGAGAACCCACCAACTCGTGCAGAACCAGCGGTTGTTGCGTCGTGATTTTGAAATAGCTGATGCCGTGATCCTCACCGACGATATCCTCGTAGGCCAGTAATTCCGCCAGAGATACATGCAGGATCTCATAGGGCTTCATGGCTCGGTTTTGCGGGCGGATCTGAGTGATTAACTCACCTTCCGCGGAATAACCTTCCATCAAGATCCAATTGGTGCGTTGGTTCATATTGGCGAATACATAGCGGTGAGTGTCGTGGTCGTAATCCGGCACCGTGATGACGGCCTCACTAAGCGCGTCCAACACCTCGCCGTCCAGGCGATGGGCATAATCGACGCCCTCCTCGGGGTGGTGTCGCAACGCCAGGGACTCCATGCTGTATTGACTGAAGAAGGCCACGTGGTAGTTTTCGCCCACGGGGCTGCTGAACAGTTGTTGGGGCAGGCCCAGCCAACGTTCGCCGGGGGCCAGCTCCAAGCGGCCGGACTCCACCAGGGCGCCCCGTTCATTGTTCAGGCGCAAGAGGATTTCATTGTCCACCCCGGAAGTATTGAGCAAGCTCAGGCCCACCCAACCGTTACCCGGTGCGGGCAGGTCGGCCAGGAACTGGACACCGTTGCGGGGACGGCTGCTGATGTCGTAATCGGCGCGGTAACCGGTCGGGTGCTGAAAGGTCACGTAACCGGAAAGGGGGTTCTCCGGCGAGGATTCCAAGCGGAATCGGGCCGCGAGCTCTTTGTTGCCCTGGGTAAGACGATGCCCGATATCGATCGACCGTTCCATATCCGCGGCGGTGATAACCAGGGATTCCAACAGGTTACCGTTGGTGTCATACACCATGGCGGTGATGTCTTCGAGCCGGGTGGGTTTGATCTCCAAGAGGGTTTGCCAACCGTTTCGGCAAGTCATATGCGGAATTTCGTAACCCAAGTGCAGTTGGTGACCATGGAAATAGCGTTTCCAGATACCGCCGTCAATAGCTTTTTCCACGGCAAAGTAGGTATCCTTGTCCGAGCGGACAAGGGGTAGATCGTTCAACCTGGTCATAGCGGCGCTTGACCGGGCAGCCAGGATGCTGTGTTCGCCGGCGCCCAGGTTGGCAGATTCATCGCCGTAATTTACGACGCGCAGACGGGCGGTCGTCAGGCGGTCATCCAATTGGGCCGGGCGGTACCAGGAGTGGCTATGATCACGTTGTAACTGGTAGAAAGACACGGGTTCCGAAAGCGAGGACAGTTCCAGGCGTACAGGACCGGCCACGTGGTCGGGCACCAGAACATCCAGTTCTTGGGCCGCACCGAAATCGGCCAGAAGATTACCCTCGTTATCATAGACGGCGACCTGAACCGGGTTGCCGTCATACACGCTCAGCGTAAGGCTGAGAGGCTCCCCCTCGTGTTTCTCATAGAGGAACCAGTCCGTATCTTCTTCACCGACGGCGCCCATGGCCAGACTGCCGTCGATCGACGCCGCGGCCTCCAGATCCTGATTGGGTTCGAAACGGTCCATCCAAAGATCCCGGGTTGCGGCCTTTTGTTGCAGCAATTCGAAGTCATTGAGGTTCCAGTAGCGATTGGAAAACATCAGCCAGACCCCGGGGAAGTAGGGAACATCGGCCTTCCAGGCCCGATCGGGGCGACTGCTGCCGGGCCGCCATTCATAGTGGGGCGGGTCGGAATTCCTGTAACGGTATTGGTAATCGAAAGTAAGAAAGCGCACTATGTTGGAATTCTCTTTAAGCCGGTTCAAGGGTTGCGCATCGGTATAATAAACAGTCATATCCACATTGGTCCACTCACCGTCTTGGGTCTCGACGGGCGTGAAACCGGCGACAGGGTAGTTCCAGTTCTCATCGCCGATGGTGACATCGAAGACCAGGGGTCTATCCTGAGCGATATAGTCGTAAAGCAGTTCGTGGAATTCCCGCGCGGTAAAACCGTTGACGAAACCGGCCAGCCTGGTTTCGACAGTGTCTTTCCACGGGCGTGAGAGCAGCGCTTTGACCTCACCCGCGAAAAATTTGACGCCGTTGACCACGAGAGAATCAGGTTCTTCATAGCGGGTGGCCGCGCCGGCCCAGCCGTTGCAGTTACCGTACCAGTCGGGCGAGTCGCGCAGAACCAGTTCCAAGCGGTCGTGATCGGTGCCCGGGTGTTGTTGATCCATACCGAAGGCGTAGTACATTTTTACCAGTGGGCCGGGGTATCCCAGAAAATCCTCTCCACTGACCATTTGATCCAACCGAGAAGGCAGCCAGTCGCCGGGCCAGGGCACTTTGGACAAGATAATCTGAGGCTGGTCTTGGCCGGTAATCGAAAAAGAGATCAGTACCAGGGGAATAAGCCATAAACGTTGCAAGATAATCCTCCATTTTCCTTTGAGGGATACAGGCCTAAAGGAAAAAACAATGCGGGGTCTGCCTTTATTTCCAAGCCCTGAAAAAAGGGAGAAACCCGCTCGCCGGGTTCGAAAGATATCGTTAAGCAATTTACGAGCCGGTTTCGGGCCGACATGGATGGTTATCAGGGAGCAGGCCGAGGCATAAAAGTGAAATGCCCCTCTTCCCGAAGGAAAAAGGGGCATTCCCTTAATGTTTGGTCAAAAGACTAAACTGGATTAGCGAGTACGCTTGCTGCGCTGGATAGGCAGATCGGTGAATTGGTTGTTGTCGCTATCTCTTGCGTCCCAGTTACGGGGCAGATAAGCGCCGTCAACGGAAGTACCGTTACCGATCAGCAGGTAACCGTCCAGATCACCATCGTCTTGCTCGTCTTGGAACTCAGCTTCGAAGTTACCGACGAGGAACATGGACATACGGGTAACGCCGAAGGAATCAGCGGGAACCGTAGGATCGGTGGGCAACGGGGTGACAACAACGTCAGCATTGTTGAGGCCGGCGCCGGTCAGGGCAACAGCACCCAGTTCGTCTTCTTGCAGTATCCAGGTCATCTGGTTGTGAATGGGCAGAGCAGGCAGAGGATCGTCGGCGGTGGAGAAGCGGTCACCGCTTTCGTTGTAGAAGATGGCTTCAATGCCGCCTTCAGCGAAGGGAACACTACCCTGGTTCACGTAGGACAAGCCTACCCAGAAACCGGTGTCGAAGGTCTTCGGCACATAGGGGAAGAACAGGACAACGGGAGTGCCGGCACAGGGAATGTACTCGGCAAAGTTCCACTCGCCGCCTTCCAGGTCAATATCGGAGGGCGGGCAACGGCGGTTCTGGTCAGGACCGGGGAGTTCGGGGTTGATACCAGTGTCTGCTGCACCTTCGTGGCTCTTCAGAGTCACATCCCAGTCCAGGATGACATCGGTAGCGGCATTCGCGAAGTAGTAGTGGGTCGTAACTTGAATGGTCATGCCGAAGGACACTTCCGTGGGGCTGGTCTGGCTCAGCTTTTTCGTGCCGTCATTCCACACCAGTCTGAAGCTGGGCCACAGCACGTTGCCGCCGCCGGCATCGAAGGCGGTGCCGGTCAAGTTAA
This sequence comes from Acidobacteriota bacterium, assembly GCA_030066195.1. Classification (GTDB taxonomy): domain Bacteria; phylum Acidobacteriota; class Holophagae; order Acanthopleuribacterales; family Acanthopleuribacteraceae; genus JASJCB01. Next base: position 13,060 of record JASJCB010000151.1, on the reverse strand, counting down.
CACTACCGCTATTTGCGAACGGGCTGAAAACACCTTCAGAGTTAACGGAACCGAACTCTCCGGCGCCGGATTTGAAGCCGTAGGCGCCACGGGAACCGTTAGAGAACTCGACATAGGCACCGTCGTGAATTTCGGTTTCCAACTGGTTGCCGCCGATTGCGCAAACGATGTCGAAATCGATGACGTTGGTCGCGGGAACAAGGGTGTCTCCCAGACCGGCGTTACCGGCTGCAGCGGGAATGCACAGGGGCACTCTGGGCGGCTCGTCGTTCTTGAACTCGCCTTGAACCACACGGCAGTCACGCTTTTTACCACGAGCGATGTTGAAGTCGTTCGTGAAGTCGATACCGGTTTGGTCACCGGCCAAGCCGGAGAAGTTAACGGGCGTATTGTCGGAGTTGAACTCGACGGCGGCTTCCTCGTCGAAGGAGATGATGTCAAAGCGCAGCAGCGATTCGATGCCGCTGTCAGCCAGGTCGGAACTTTGCAGGTTTACGCACAGCAGGGTAGAAGTTGCGAATTCCCAGTCTGTGTCGCCCGTGTTCGGGTTACGAGTGTTGAACGGAAGGTTCGACTTTTCACCATGGTCATCGATCGATGCACGAGCACTGACACCCAGGGTCCAAGAAACCTTGGCATCTTCGTCCGGGCCTCTGGTGGGATCCATGGGACCGGAGCCGACGGTGCGAATCCAGGTGTCGGAGTCGGTCTGAACACGAATCCAGAAGGAAGACTCGCCGGCTACCCAACGCACGATGGATACGGTTTCTTCATCAGCAGAAATTTCAAGTGCCCCACCGACGGCGACAAGTTCCATCGCCAGGAAGATGGGATTGTAACGGCGGTCGGCGGGGTCCGCCCAAACGCCGTCAGTCTGGTTTACCAGGGTCTCCGCGAGGCTGGAGTTGTGGTCCGGGGTAACCCGGATGTAAACCGGCTCGCTGGTAGAAGCGTTGGTAAAGTCATCATCGTTTACAGTCATGGTGATCGAACCGGCCAGCTCGGAGCTGCCGCGATTGAAAACATCGTTAATAGATGTTTGCAGTTCAACGTCAGCGAACAGAGGAGCGGCGCCGAGAGCGATAACCAAAATGGCTAGAGATTTTTTAAGCATCTCGAATGTAACCTCCATAAATTTGACCCAAGGTCTGTATCAAAAGCATTCCACGTTTTCGTTAGCATCCCTTGAGTTCACAAGCCTGAAAAGGTACGGGCCTGCCTTCAAGATCCAATAACACTCCCCATCCTTCGAGCAAACCGCGTGCCGGCTTGTGTATCGCCGTGCTGCCAACGGTTGTGTCTGCTTCGGGGCGCCCCTACCTCTATTTACCCGCTTACGTCTCCCCCGCGGAGACATGTTTTTCAAGTCGCTCGGAGACCGGTTTTCGGCCCTGACTCCCTACCTCCTCCACGATCAAATCCTGGACCCGCTTCCGCTCTATGTGCATAATGGATAATGGATGCTTCTTTGTTGTCTCATCCCCTTCGCGAATCGGCGGAGCGGAGGGCCTTCCCGAGGCAAGATATCCAGCTTTTCCCATCAATTTTAGGAGGGCCTCCGGCACGTATGTCCGGTTTTCGTCCACGGTCGATACCCTATCCAATCCTGCTCTGCTTCGTCTTGCCGATATCCCTGCCTCTGCTCGGCCAGACCGATGAAACCATCTTCAGGGCCTTTCAGTTCGACTTTTCCACGCCGGGCGCTCGCGCCAACGGAATGGGACGTGCCTTCGTGGGCCTTGCCGATGAGGCTACCGCCGGTTACAGCAATCCCGCCGGGCTTTCCGTGTTGGATACGCCCGAGTTCTACCTGGAATGGCGCACCAACCATACGGATTTCCAAGCGATCACCGAAAGCGATGAATTCTATTTGGACCCAACCATCCCGCCCACCGATACCTCTTTCGATTTGAATCGTATCGGCTTCTCTTCGCTCAGTTTTTCCTGGGGTAATTACAACTTCAGCGTTTTTTTCGTCAATAATCTGGACTACCGCCGCGACCCCATTGAAGAAGTGTTCCTGGCCGAGAACATCGAGAACGGCTACCAGGTCTTCCTGAACAATGAAAATCACGTGGGTCATATCCGCCTGGACACGCTGGGTCTCTCGATATCGCGCAGTTTCGGTAACCTGGACGTGGGTATCTCCGTCGGTTCCTCCACCTTGGACCTGGATTTCAGCTATTTCACCAGCCTGGCTTCCGTCGAAATCGACGAACTCAACGATCTGGTCCGGAGTAACGCCAGAGGCAGCAGCATAAAGGCAAGCTATGTTTTGGGCCTGCTTTACCGATTGAGACCGGGCATGCACCTGGGGTTTTCCGCGAAACTGCATCCCCGCTTCGTCTATACCGAGATGATCGAGAACAATACTTATCCGGTCTCGACCGGCGTTCCCATTACTTTCAAGGTGCCGGACTCCTACCAGTTGGGCTTCGGTTGGCAGCCCAACGATCGCTGGACCATCCTGGCCGATGTGGACTGGATTCGTTACGGTCAACTGCTGGATCACATGACCATACTCTCCAAACTGCCCATCAAGCGCGAGGATTTCGACATCGGTGAGTCGCCCGACCTGCGCTTTGGCGCCGAGTACCTGATTCCGGCCGGTAAAGTCAACTGGGCTTTGCGCGGCGGTTTCTTCCGTGACCCGGACCACAAAACCCGATTCGTGGCCGCCGAGCAGGAGGACATGCTGCTTCGCGATGTTCACGACACGCAACGCTTTCTTTACAATACGGACGATAAAGAGGATAACCGCGGCTATACCTTGGGCTTGGGCATGGTTCTCAATGACAAGATCCAACTGGACGCCGCGTATGTGGATTCCAATCGCTTCCGGCGATTTGTAGCCTCTTTGTTGTACCGGTTTTAGGAGGCGTACTTCATGACGGTTCTTCTGCTCATTCTCCTCCTGGCTCAACGAGACACTTTCTACGAACTCTACAACGAGGGCGAGAAGGCTTTTCAAAGCGAAGCCTATGAGCAGGCCGTCGTCGATTTGGAAAAGGCCGTGGCCATTCGCGCGGAGTCCAGCCCCAGCGCCCGCATGTACAGCATGCGCACCATGAAATACCATCCCTATGCCTACCTGGCTGAAGCCAATTTCTGGCTGGGGCGGCCCGAACGAACCCGTTACTATCTTGAACTGTCCGATAAATACAAGGAAGCATCCTTTCTGGATGATCGCACCGCCAATCGCCTGGCCGTCATTCGCAAGGCAACCCTGGGAACCTTCGACCCCGCCGATCTACCGCCCTCGGAAACCGTGGATCCCGTCGAGGAGTTCACCCCTTTGCTGGGGGCCATGCTCAATGAGAACTTCAGCGCCGCCTCCGCCTATCTGGAACGAATGATCGCGGAATCACCCGACGATCAACGCCTCGCCGATCTTCAGAAAAACCTCGATGACTTTATAGACGCCCGAAGACAAGAGCGACTGACCCTGGACGCCTTCAACCGAAAGTTAACCACCAGCCTGGACGCCGCCCGCCGCGCCTTGACAGACGGCGATGACCAGGTCGCCCTGTCCCGCTATCAGCAGGTCCTGGCTTTAGACCCCGAAAACCAGGAAGCCAAATTCCAGGAGGAAGCACTTTGGCAACGCATCCGCGACAAATGGAATGAGGAAGGTCGCAACGACGATGAAATAGAAAAGTTGGAACGTCAACTTGAAGCCCAGCAGGCGGAATTCCAGGAACAGAACCAGGCCCTGATGGAAGAAACCCGGCAAAGCAAACGGGAAGCAAACCTGGCCCAAAAGGAAATCAGGCGCTTGATTCTGGAATCGGAAAAAGTGCCGGAGCCGGAACCCAAGCTGACCTGGAACATCAAATCCTATGCCGACCGTTCCATTTGGGGAACCTCCGCCTATTTCCGCACCATTCATTTCAAGCTGGTGCACGATGTCGGCATGGAATGGGTCAAGTTGTACCGCAAGCATGACAAGGGACTGATTCAAGAGTGGCAGCTTGACGGCAAGCGAAATTTCTCCTCTCCCTACCTACGTCGTTACCAATTCGCGAACCCCGACGGCAGTATCTACGCTGTGGTTCGCGATGTGGCGGGGCGGGAAACCATCGTCGAAAATACCTATGACTTCCCCGCCGGCAGGAAACCCTTCTTCCGGGAAAACTGGTTCCAGGGTACCGTCATGACCCTGATCTGCATGCTGATCGCCGGGTTCTTCTTCCACAAGAAATGGCGCATTCGCAAGGCTTTCAGGCAACGATTCAATCCCTATATCGCCGGTGCGCCGGTTCTTAATGAGAGCATGTTCTACGGTCGCGGCATGACCCTGAAACAAATTTTGAATACGCTGCACAATAACTCCCTGATGATCTACGGCGAACGTCGGATCGGCAAAACCAGCTTCCTGCATCGCCTGAACAAGGAACTTCCCCTGCTGGACGACCCCGAATACCATTTCATACCCGTCTTCGTAGATCTTCAGGGCGTCAAGGAAGTCGATTTCTTTCACACACTGGAACAAGAAATTGCGCTTTGCCTGGAACCGATGGGCATCAGCCTGGAACCTGCTCCCGATCCCCTGGATTCGCGACAATTCATCTCGCGCCTGCGCAAGTATATCCGTGCCTTGAAAGAGCAGAGCGAGAAGAAGCCCAAACTGGTCCTTCTGCTGGATGAGGTTGACGTGATGAACGGTTTCAGTGAACACACCAACCAGCAGTTACGTTCGGTCTTCATGAAGGGTTTTGCCGACCACATCGTGGCGGTAATGGCGGGCATCCATATCAACACGCGTTGGAAGAGCGAAGGAAGTCCCTGGTATAACTTCTTCGAACAAATCGAGTTAAAGCCTTTTCGTAAAAACTCTGCCGACGAACTGATCAAAAATCCGGTCGAAGGCGTCTACACCTACACCAACGATGCGGTGGACCGTATCATGGAAATTACCGGTGGAAAGCCCTATTTGATCCAGAAGATGTGCCTCAACCTGGTTTCGCACATCCTTGCCGAAAATAAACGCAAAGTGACCCGCCAAGATGTAGAATACGTCTTCAAGGGCATTGCGAAAGAGTTCTACGGAGCGGTAACCGATGGGTAGAAACCCCTTTACAGCAGGTCGATGGGTACGGGGTTCCCAATTTTTTGGAAGGGAAACCCTGATCAACGACCTGTTGCATTCGGACGAGCCCTGTAATTGGGTCATCGGCAAGCGCCGCATGGGCAAAACCTCGCTGCTGCGCGAAATGGAACGCCGTATCAATAACACCGACCCCGGCCGCCTGGCTTTGTTTTGGGACCTCCAGGGCTCGTTTGACGGAGAGGGCTTGTTCGACAGTCTCTACGACGCATTGGAAGACAGCCAGGACGAATACTCCGATTGCTGGGACGGGATTGAATTCGATGCGGCCGATGAGGAGTCCTGCAGCCAGATCTTGAAGAAGTTGGCTCGCTTACTCAGTCGCCGATCACGTAGCCTGGTTTTGCTGATGGACGAAACCGAGGAACTGATCACCGTGGGCAAACACGACGCGGGATTACTCAGCAAACTGCGGCGTTTCCTGCAAACAAATCGCCATACCCAGACCATCATGGTTTCCAGCCCGCGTCTGGAAATGCTGGGCCGCACCGTGGAGACCAATACCTCGCCGTTCCTGCACGGTTTCATCGCCTTCTATTTGGGGAATTTCGAACTCGGCGCGAGCGAGCGGCTGTTGAGGCAGGGCATCGACGATACCGGCGTCATCACGCGCATCCAGCAAATTACCGGTGGCAACCCCTTTGAAACCCAACTGGTTGCCAAACACTATTTTGAAGATGACGACTTGGAGCGCGCCCTCATTCAGTTGGAAACCAACCCCACGCTCAACCAGACTACCGAGGTCAATTTCAACCTGCTGACTGAAGACGAACAACAGTTGCTGAAGGCCGCCCATTGCGGCCCGGCCCCTTTCCAGGAGTTCGAAAAGGCTATTATCGCCAAACTTTTGCGGATGGGTTACCTGGCCGAGGATGTGGGCGGCGGACTGAAGGTAAGTTCCTACTTCCAGGCCAAATGGCTTTCCAACAATTTGATGACGGAAGCCGAGGCGTCGCCTGCGCATGTGCCTGAGGTGGTCAGCGGCGTGGTGTTGAGTGTGAACCACAAGAGCACCATCCTGCAACAAATCGTGGCCATCTACAAAACCTTTCTGGAGCTGGCCCAAAACGGACAACGCATTGCCCAAAAGGACGGCGCCTTTGTGGTTTCCGACGGGGATACCATTGTCCTGAACCGAAAATCGCTGCAGTTGGAACCCGCCGAAACCGGCGATGCCCGGCCCTGGTGGACGGCCGTGACCGAACTCTCGGCTTTTCTGGATCAGTTCCTGGATCGCAAAGAATCCTGGTCGATCTTCCGTTTCCACCAGATGGCGGAGAAAGGACCGGACCACTACGCGGAGAAGGACTTCCTGGACTTGATGATGTTGATCGCCGAGGAATCCGTGCTTTGTTGAATCAAACGAGCGGCGTCGGAAACCTACGGTTGGAAGGGCGCTTCGATCTCGGGTGTGACCATGGTGCCGTTGACTACCGCAATATCGCGAATATTGCCTTTCTGGTCACGATCGATCCGCGTGATTTTGGTGAACACCCCGGTACCGCTCTTCAGGGAGATGACCAGGCGGAGGGGAACATCGGCGGTCACTTCGATTTCATTTTCAGCCAGGGCCGCCTGGATCGTGCGATTGCTCAAGCCCAGATAAGCGCCCTTGGGTTCCATCTCCAGGCGATCCAAGGCCAGGATTTTGTTGCCTTCGGTATCGAACAGAATGGCCTGAACCGAGGAGCGGGAATCGGTCGGGTTGAAAATGTCCACCACGGTTTCAGGTCCGTTCAGGTCCAGCCAGGTGTAGCCGAACCGACCGGCGGTGTCCACGAAATGATGTCCGCCTAAAATGGTCTGTGCGTCGTTTGATTGCAGGTGCGTAGCCAGGATGGGCAGAGGAGCGGGCTCTTCATCCTCCCCCTCGGCTTCAAGAGCGGTCGCGTTGTAGCTGAGGATGTAGGGCCAGCCGTTCAACTCTTCAAATAAGGTGAGTCCCAGAACATCGACCACGCGCTGGCGAGGTTCAAACCTGACGGTTTTGGTCAGCGAACGCGTGGCGGGTTCGTACTCGGGTTCTTCACCCTCCTCGCCGGTCGCTTCGCTCTCTTCGCCTTCGCTGTCTTCGGTTTCAGGCGGCAGGTAGCTGAGTTCGAAATGAACGTCCACAGCTTCATCATTGGGGTTTGTAAAGGCGAACCACTCGCTGAACTGAAGCTCTTCATGAGCGGAGAAACCAACCATACCGGACGGGCGACCCTCGCCGGGCTGTAGCTCCAGGGCGCAACTGATCGGGTTTTCCTCGGTCAGCCGTTGGAAGGTTTGAAAGCCGGCCAGGGTGAAATCGGGACCGTCCGTGAACATGATGCCCCAATGGGCGCGCTCGTCTTCTTCCAGCGAGCCGATAATGATATTGCGATAGGGACGCCCGGCATACCAGCCGCCGGCGCGCAAACTACTGCGAATGCGCCCCTCATCGGCAACACCCAGGGGATTGAAATGGCGGAAGTAGAGCGGGGAACTGTCCATCCCCTTGTCTACGCCGTAAACCGAAATGGATGTCTGCCAGGTGTATTTGTCGTTGGGGATATGCGAGGCGATCAGGTAATCGGCATCCAGATCGGCGCCGATGGCAACCCCGTTCAAAATGTTGTCTGTAACGTTGGCCGTCCACAACACGCCGGTCAGCGGTTGGTCCGCGGTAAGCACCAGAGTTTGAAGACGCTGCTTGGGCGCTCTTTCGTCACTGTCCCATACGAAGACGCGGTTCGGCTCCACGGTCGCCGGTTCCGTAAAAACGACGACGCCTGTCGGGCTGTAGCCGGTAAGTTCGATCTTCGCGGCCTCGTCCGCATAGCCGGCGGCTTCCAATCGGAAGGACCACTCGCCGCTGTACGTACTTTCAGAGAAAGGAATGAAATAAGTGTACAGTTCCGGTTCGGGCGGCTCGGTGTCGTCTTGAGCATACACCGGAGACAGGATTGTCACCATCAACAGTGAAAGTATGGTTACCAGCTTGGATGTCTTCATGGCTCCAGCCTTTGGTTACAGTTTTTCCCCGGTACGGGGTGACCGCCTCTTTTATGGAGCAAGAAGCAGACCAACTATTGTCACCAGCGCGGATGCGGTTTTGTCTCTCAAGCCAATACAAAAATGAACCGAAAATTTCGCTCATGTAGAGACAGAACGACACCTGTTTAAAGTATACGAGCACATCCTCTCACTGGTTTTATCGACTACTATATGAGGGCTCTTGAGAGAACCCCGCCCATTCTTTCTCAACCCTTGACGGAGAAAGGCTTGGCTCCGTTTCTGCCTTGCGGGAAAACAACTCCTCTGCTAAGTTGATGAGAGACCGTTCATTCTTTGAACTTTTTCCTTGCATCTATTTCTCAACGGAGGGGCAGCGTGAACCAAACGATCACCTATGCCGACAAGCCCTGGCTGAAAAACTACGATGAGGGCGTGCCCGCAACCCTTGATTACGAGCGGGTTACCCTGGTCGATGCCTTTGAAGAAACCGTCAAAAACTACCCGGAACGCACAGCCTTTATCTTCCAGGGCTACAAAATGAACTACCGTCAATTCGGCGACGCGGTCAACCGTACGGCCGCCGCGCTGACGAACTTCGGTATCGGCAAGGGCGATGCCGCGGCCATCATCCTGCCCAATGTCATCCCTGCCGCGGTTTGCTTCTACGCGATCCTGAAAGTGGGCGGCATTGTCGTGATGAACAACCCGCTTTATTCCGATCGCGAACTGCACCACCAACTCAATGACTCCGGCTCCAAGCTCTTGATTACCTTGGACCTTCTGGCCGACCGCATGATCGATCTTCGCCCCAAAACCGGGGTCAAGCAAATTATCGTCACCGGCATCGGCGACTACCTGCCCTTTCCCAAAAACATACTCTTCCAACTATTCGGCAAGAAGAAGGGATTGAAGGCCGATGTCAAGCCGGCCGAGGATGTCTACCGGTTCAAGTCCTTGTTGAGGCAACACGCACCGCTTATCGAACCCGAGCCGCTGACCTTCGACGATATCGCCGTCTACCAATACACCGGCGGCACCACCGGCGTCAGCAAGGGCGTCATGTTGAGCCACGGCAACCTGGGTACCCAGGTCCAGCAAATGGACGCCTGGATTCAAGGCCACGATTCCGAGACCTACGAATTGATGATCGGCGCCCTCCCTCTCTTCCACGTCTACGGGCTGACCTGTCTGCTGGCCATGTCGGTGAGCGCCGGTTGGGGCCTGGTGCTGGTGCCCAAACCCCAGCCGGATCAACTGATGGAAGCCATTCGCAAATACAAACCCACCTTCCTCTCGTTGGTGCCCACCATGTACATCGGTCTGCTGAATCACCCGGACATCGACAAGGTCGATATGCGCTTCGTCAAACGCTGTTTCTCCGGCAGCGCCCCTCTGGCGGTAGAGGTGATGAAGGACTTCGAGGAACGCACCAACGCTTACGTCTCCGAGGGCTTCGGCATGACCGAGGCATCGCCGGCAACCCACACCAACCCCTTTGACGGCCTGCGCAAACCCGGGAGTATCGGCGTACCCCTCATCGATACCGAGGCCCGTATCGTGGACCTGGAAACGGGAACCAAAGACGTTCCGGTGGGTGAGGAAGGCGAGCTGATCATCCGCGGACCGCAGGTCATGCAAGGCTATCTGAACCGGCCCGAGGAAACCGCGAACACCCTTCGCGACGGCTGGCTCTACTCCGGTGATATCGCTAAAATGGACGAGGACGGCTACTTTTATATCGTCGATCGCAAAAAGGACATGATCTTGTCCGGCGGTTTCAATGTCTATCCTCGCGAGATCGACGAGGTCCTGTTCGAGAACCCCAAGGTGCAGGAAGCCTGCGCGGTCGGCATTTCCCACCCCACCCGCGGCGAGCAGATCAAAGCCTTTATCGTATTGCGTGAAGGCGAGACGGCAACTCCGGACGAAATTATTGCTTACTGCCGTGAAAAATTGGCCGTTTACAAACTGCCGACTATGGTAGAATTCCGGGACGAGTTGCCAAAGTCCACCGTGGGAAAGGTTTTGCGTAAGGAATTGCGCAAACAAGAGGAGGCGAAGGCATCCTGATTCCCCGTGGCAAACTTAACGCGATTACGGGCCGGTCGGCGATGGCATGGCCACACCTTGATTGAACTCTTCGGCCTTGCTGGATGGGGGAGCACGCTTGCCCCAAGTCGATCGGCCCGTTCTTAAATGTAACCAAGCCCCCGTATTAAACGGTCTGTTGGGGCCTTCAACCTGCCTCACCGATGATAGTGCTTATGGGCATGCCGAGGGTTTGTTCGCGTCGGAGGGAAAGAAACACCGGCCGCATTGAACCTCGGTTCCGAAGGCTTGAAGCCATGGGGCCTTCATCGGCAGTGCCGCCCTGGCCGGGCGGAATGATTTAGTTGCCGGGAAGGGTTACATCCCGCCGGCGGTTGCCGATCAGTTGACCGGTGTCCGGCAGCACTTTAAGTCGGCGCTGAAGGTGTACAACGGCGGCCGGGGCGCGTATGGCCTATCACTTGCTTAACCGGAGCGCCGGACACCCTTTTCCCAGGGCGTTGCTCCAGGCTATTTTGGCCGACACCTTCGGCGCCAAAATACCGATTTCCCACTTTAATCCGTAATCCTCTCCGCGACGGCGTCGGCAACGGCTTGTTCGTAGACTTCCAGGCCTTCCAGCAGGGCTTCTTCGCCGATGGTCAGCGGCGGGGCCAGTTTAATGGAGTGGATACCCGTGTGCACCAGTAACAGGCCGCGTTGCATGCAGAGTTCGCAGACCCTGGTAGCCAGGTTGGACAGCGGCTTGCCTTCCGGGTCCTCGAAGAGCATGGCCGCCACCAGGCCCTTGCCCAGCACCCAACCGACGCGGTGATTGAAGCGATCCTTGATTTGGTGCAGCCGCTTCTGGAAGTGCTCGCCCATGGCCGCGCCGTTTTCCAGGATGCCGTCTTCCAGGAGCGCTTGCAGATTGGCCAGGCCGGCGGCGCAGACCATGGGGTTGGCCGAGTGGGTGGAACTCATGGAGCCGATCGCCGGCAGGTCCATGACCTCGCGGCTGCCCAGGACCAGGGACAGGGGCAAGCTGGAACCCGCGCCCTTGCCGCAGGCCAGCAGATCCGGCTCCACGCCGTAATGTTGGTAGCCGAAAAGGGTCCCCGTGCGGCCGAAGCCCGACTGCATTTCGTCGAAGGCGATCAGGAAATTGTATTTTTGGGCGAACTCCGCCGCGGCTTGCACGAATTCGGGCGGGTAGAAGACCGAGCCCCAGCCCTGGTAGGTTTCGAAGATCATGCCGCAGATATCGCGCTCCGGCAGCAGTTGCTTGTCCATGCACAGCTTGCCGAACATGGCCTCGAACCACATCCCGGGATCTTTGCCCGCGCCGTCTCGCCAGGGGTAGGGAAACGGCATGTGGTGGATGTTCGGGTCGTGGTAACCCATCCAGGTCTTGTTGGCCGGTTTATCGCCCAGCATCTCGGCGCCCATGGTGCGGCCGTGCCAGTTACCCTCGAAACCGATCACGCCGCCGCGCCGTTTGCCGTGGTTTTGGCCCCACATGCGCATCAGCTTCAGCACGCATTCCACCGCCTCGGTGCCCGCCGACAGCAGGAAGGCCTTTTCGAACTGGTCCGGCGTGTTTTCGATCAGGTATTCCAGGTAGTCCGCACGGATCTCGCTGCTGTAGGTGTAGGTATGTAGCAGCGGTCTGTCCAGCACGTCGCGCAGGGCCTGGATGATGCGAGGGTTGCCGTGGCCCGCGTTGGTTACGAAGATGGTGCTGGTGAAGTCCAGCCAGCGGTTGCCCCAGCGGTCCTCCACGATCACGTCCTCGGCCCGGTCCCAGACAATGGGCAACTGGCCGTGCATGGAGACGGACTCGAAGCGGTCCAGTCTCTTCAGCAGGGGCAGGCTCTCGGGGACCGGAATGGGGGTGACGATGCGCCGCCACCTGGTTTCTACGCGGGGCACCGTGATCGGTTCCCTGCTGATGCCGCCTGATGCCATAAGACCCTCCAGTGTGTCTGTTGATCGACGCTAGATATTGTCCAGGGCCGATTTCTTCAAGAATTCGAAGACGGGCCCGCCTTCTTTCTGGATCTGGTATTCAAGGTAGGAGAACTGTTCCAGGGTATCGACCTCTTCCACCACGGGCGTAGCGAAGCCGATCATGTGGTTGCCTTGCAGCAGGGTGTTGTTCATGGCGAAGCTCGCCTTGACGATATCCACGTAACCGTTGGGAATATAAACCGGTTCGAAGGCCTGACGAGGCAGGTTATAGTATTCCGGCCGGGTTTCGGTGGGGTCGATGCCGACGAAGTAGCCCTCCGCGTTTTTCTTGAACCATTTAAACGGAGATTCCGGCGCGGGGTGTCCCGAGCGCAGAGAGGTCGCCTCCGTCTTATGCTTGATCTCCTCCACGGCCGCATCGATAATCCTGGCGTCGCGCAGCGGCGTCGTCGGTCGCAGGTAGACCCAGTATTCCGGAACGCGGCCCTCGTGTTCCCACATCCATTCCATGGCGTGCAGAATCACATCGCGGTCGGTGGCGGTATCGGAGGCGGCAGCGGCGGGTCGCATGAAGGGCGTTTCGGCGCCGTATGCGCGGGCGATGGCGCAGATCTCCTCGCAGTCCGACGAGACCACCACGCGTTGGATTTGGGACGACATGCGCGCCGCCGCAATGGAATAGGCCATCAGCGGGTACCCGTGCAAGGGTCGAATATTCTTGCCGGGGACGCCCTTGGAGCCGCCGCGCGCGGGGATGAAGGCGATGGTGTCCGGTGTCATGGGGTCCTCCCGTTAAGATGTGATTGCAGGTAGGGCCGGATGAAATCGAGTTGTTTCCGAAATACATCCACGCCCTGGTCATCGCGCCAGGCCTGCATGATCAAGGGACCGCGATAATTCAGCGGGGCCAGGGCCTCGAAAAAGCAGTCGAAGTTGCAATCCCCTTGACCCAGCATCACCGGTCCGCCGCCCAGG
>JASJCB010000320.1 GCA_030066195.1 Acidobacteriota bacterium | reverse complement strand
GGCTTGACTCGATTGCGCAGGTGTGCAATCGACTTAAGACGCCGGCTTGACTCCATTGCACACCTGTCTTTTCAACCCGGAAGTTTTGATTTTTTTTCTCGTAAACTATTCTTAGCTAGAAGGCTACCGGGGTACATCATAGAATTTGTAAACGTAATCCTCACAAAATTTTTGGCATAATATGCCAAAGAAACCATCAAAATGCCACTGATTCGATCAAAATATGCAGTCAAACAAGTTCGATTAACCCATTTGTGATTCATTTTTCCACGATCGCGGAAAAGACACTGTTAAATTCAAAAAATTAAGGTCCTCTAGATCCACAAGATACAGGCCCGTTTTTTCATTTTTCCACGATCGTGGAAAAAGTCTCAAAATTTTTCCACGATCGTGGAAAAATCAGGCCCCTTCGGAACACCTGCATAAAGGTGTCGCGGCGTGCATATTTCTCCGGGCCGAACCCGGTACGCTTATTTGACATGCAAACCATTCATGCGGAGTCAGGTGATCGGTGTGCGTGAAGAAAGAGTCATCCATATTTGCGGATTCGAGAGGCGATCACGGAGGCTCCGGCCTCTTTGGAATCGACACGCGACTTTGACGAGGTCCTACAACGAAAATGAATCTCCACGATCCCGTAAACAGTTTATAATGAAGTAGCGTCTTATCGATGAATGACGAGGTAACCATGAACCTCTCGAGGATGTCGGGACCCGTGCTGTTGGTCCTTTGTTTCTGCTTCGGCAATGCCCAAGACCAGATGCCGCCGTCACCGGTGGAATTTGTAACCGTAAGACAACACGCCGTGCAACCCGCGGTCAGCCTGACCGGCACGGTACGCGCTCGTAAAGCGGGCACCATGGCTTCCAGTGTCGCGGGCATCGTGGCGGAACGCCTGGTTGAAGAAGGCCGCTTCGTCAAACGCGGCCAGGTGCTGGTGCGCCTGAATGACGGCCCCAACAAACTGACCCTGAAAACCGCCGAGGCGGGCATCGAGGAGACCAGGGCGCGCCTGGCTCAAGCGCATTTGGATTTAAAGCGCACTCAGGATCTATTCAAAAAAGAAATCGCCACACAGGATAATTTGGATCGTGCGCGGACCGAGGTTTTGGCCCTGGAAAACTCGGTGAAACGGTTTACCGCTCAGGCAGCGGAAATCCGCGACCAGATCGACCGCATGACCATACGTTCTTCTATAGACGGCGTGGTGGTGACCCTGTATACCGAGGTCGGCTCCTGGCTGAACCCCGGCGGAGCGGTCGCCGATATTGCCTCCTTGGAGGAAATGGAGGTCCTGGTCCAGGTGCCGGAGCGCTATTTCTCCGTCTTTACCCGGCCTGCCGAGGCGCGGGTATCCCTGCCGGCCCTCGATTTGGAACTGGAAGCAGAGGCGCCGGTTTTGATTCCCCACCAAATCGGCACCGCCCGCACCTTCCCGGCGCGCATTCCTTTCAAAACTGCCGGAAGACTGGTTCCCGCGGGCATGCTGGCCGAGGTTCAGGTGACGGCGACCACCGGCGACGCCCGCTTGATCATCCCCAAAGACGGCATCGTCAATAACGGTGACGGCTTTTTCGTCTATACCATCGGCGAGGGCGAATCGGTGAACCCGGTGCCCGTCACCCCCGGCGAATCGGTCGGGCAATGGATTGCGGTCAGCGGCGCCATTCATGCCGGTGACCGCATTGTAACCCGAGGCAACGAACGCCTGATGCCCGGTCAGGTGGTCATGCCCAAAGAAGCGACTTACGAGTTACCCAAGCTATGATCGACAAGGCCATCCACTACCCCGTGACCACCGCGGTCGGCGTCCTGCTGGCTACCCTGTTCGGCGCCTTGTCGCTGATGAACATCCCCATCCAACTTATTCCCGAGGTGGTGGAACCCACCGTAACGGTTACTACCGCCTGGGCCGGCGCCAGCCCCGGCGAAGTGGAACGTGAGATCATCAACCGCCAGGAGAAATATCTCAAGAGCCTGCCGGGTTTGATCAAAATGAAAAGCTCCAGCATGGATAACTACGGCCAAATCACCATGAACTTCCAGACCGGCACCGATCTGGACGCCATGTTCGTACAGGTGGGCAATAAACTGGACCAGGTGGAATTCTTCCCGCCCGACGCCGAGCGGCCCGTCATCACGGGTGTCGATGTCAACGCCAGCGCCATGGCATGGATGATCCTCTCGGCAAAAGACCCCGAAACCTATGAGGGCGATGTCTCCGAGCTGTTGAGCTTCCTGGAAAATAACATTCTACCTTACTTCGAACGCGTACCCGGTGTGGCCCAGGTCAACCAATTCGGCGGCCGGCGGGACGAGGTTCACGTGATTGCCGACCCGGCGCGCATGGCCGCCATGGGCATCACCTACAACCAGCTGGCGGCGGCCCTGGAGTCGGAGAACCGCAATTACAGCGGCGGCGATTTCGCCGAGGGCAAGCGGCGCTACGTGGTGCGAACCCTGGGCGCCTATAACAGTGTGGAAGATGTCGAAGCCGTGGTCATTACGGTCCGCAACGGCGTCCCCGTTTACGTATCCGATGTGGCGACCGCCGAACTCTCCCACGAAAAACCGGGTGCTTATGTCATGGGCGGCCAGGGCACCACGATTGCCATGGCGGCCATTCGCCAAAGCGGCGCCAACGTCATCGACACCATGGAGAATTTCAAAGAAGCCCTGGCTACGGTCAACGAAGAACTCCTGGACCCTCGCGGCCTCGTTCTGAACCTGGTTTACGACGAGACCTCCTACATCATCAGCGCCATCGACCTGGTTCAACAGAGCCTGGCCTTGGGCGGCGTTTTAGCCATTGTCGTGCTGCTATTGTTCCTGCGAAGCGGTCGATCCACCCTGGTAGTTGCGGTCGCCATCCCTATCAGCGTCATCGCCACCTTCCTGATGATGAACCTGTTCCAGCGCACGTTGAATGTCATCAGCCTGGCCGGGATGGCTTTTGCCGTGGGCATGGTGGTGGACAACTCCATCGTGGTGCTTGAGAATATCTATCGCCACCTGCAAATGGGCAAGGAAAGCCGGGTCGCCGCGCTGGACGGCGCCCGGGAAGTCTGGGGCGCCGTACTGGCCAGCACCCTGACCACTATCGCCGTCTTCTTCCCGATCTTCTTCGTGGAGGAGGAGGCGGGTCAACTGTTCCGCGACATTGCCATTGCCATCAGTTGCGCGGTAGGACTCAGCCTGATTGTGGCGATTACCGTTATCCCAAGCTTCTCGGCGCGTATCTTGCGATCCGGCGAAGGCACCACCCAAAAGCACCTGAAAAACCTTATGGGTGTGGTCAGCATGGGTAATTGGTTCAGCAAACGCCTGACCTCCCTCGTCCATTGGGTGTGCGGCGGCCGACTCCGTGAACTGGGCGTGGTGGTCTTGCTGACCGGAACCGCCGTGTTGCTGAGTTGGCAGTTGATGCCGAAGGCCGAATACCTGCCCACCGGCAACCAGAACTTCATCTTCGGCGTAATCTTCCCGCCGCCGGGCTATTCCCTCGAAGAGTCCCGCGACATGGGCAAAATGTTCATCGAGGACTTCCGCCACATGATGGTCCCGGAAATCGACCCGGAGCTGCCGGGCGGCGGTATCGAGGAACTGTTCTTCGCCGCCCTGCCGGCCAACTCCTTCATGGGCGTGTCGGCGCGTGACCCGATGCGGGTGCGCGAATTGGCCGGGCCGGTGTTCTCCATCGGCGGCAAGATCCCGGGAACCTTCGCCTTTGCCCAACAAATGAGCATCTTCCAAAGCTCGGTCTCAGGCGGACGCGTCATCGACGTAGAGATCACCGGTCCCGACCTGCGCGAACTCATCGCCAGGGGGCAGCAGATCTTCGGGCAATCGATGGCGCTGATTCCGGGGGCTCAAGCGCAGCCCATTCCCAGCCTGGACCTGGGCAACCCGGAAATCAAAGTCCGCACCCACCGGCGCAAGGCCGCCGAACTGGGCGTTACCAACCGCGACCTGGGTTTTGCGGTCAGCGCCCTGATCGACGGCGCCAAAGCCACTGAATTCAGGTACGAGGGTCAGGATATCGATCTCAAGGTCAAGTCGCCCGGAAATATCGGTCACCGCACCCACCTGCTGGACGAACTCCCGGTGGCCACTCCCAGCGGCGAGGTAGTGACCTTATCCTCCCTGGCCGATATCCAATTGGAGTCGGGTCCCGTGCAAATCGAGCACCGCGAGCGGCAACGTGCCATCGTCATCCAGGTCAGTCCGCCGGAGGACATACCGCTCCAAGATGCCATGGACACCATTCAAACCAAGATTCTGGATCCGATGACGGAACAGGGACAATTCGGCGGCCTCTACCAGGCCCGGCTCAGCGGCACGGCCGACAAGTTGACGCAAACCTGGAAGGCGCTGGTCCAAAACTTCCTGCTGGCGATCATCATCACCTACCTGCTGCTCTCCGCCCTGTTCGAGAGTTTTCTCTATCCCTTCGTGATCATGTTCAGTGTTCCCCTGGCCGCATTGGGCGGCTTCCTCGGCCTGACGGGTATCAACCTGTTGTTCGGTTTCCAGGCCATGGACGTCCTGACCATGTTGGGTTTCATCATCCTGGTGGGTACGGTGGTCAACAACGCCATTCTGATCGTGCACCAGAGCCTCATCCACCTGAGAAGAGAAGGTATGGATGTTCGCCAGGCCATCACCGACGCCACACGGACAAGAGTGCGGCCTATCTTTATGAGCGTGTCCACCTCGGTCTTCGGCATGCTGCCGTTGGTGCTATTCCCGGGCGCCGGTTCGGAACTGTACCGCGGCTTGGGCAGCGTGGTGGTCGGCGGTCTGGTGGTGTCCACCATCTTCACCCTGTTCCTGGTTCCGGCATTGCTCAGCCTTACCCTGTCGTTTCGCGGCAGGTTCACCAAAGCAACGGCTTGATCCTTCCTGAGGACTTGGATGCTCATCGGCGATTGAAGATCCCCGGCTGATTCTTGGATTGAGCGGCCGGGACCACAAGAAACGAAATGGATTTCCTTACCTCCCCAAATGGAAAACCGGTGAATTCTGTCGAG
This sequence comes from Acidobacteriota bacterium, assembly GCA_030066195.1. GTDB lineage: Bacteria > Acidobacteriota > Holophagae > Acanthopleuribacterales > Acanthopleuribacteraceae > JASJCB01. Next base: position 4,840 of record JASJCB010000320.1, on the reverse strand, counting down.
ATCCTTGATCCCCCAAATGGGAAACCAAAGAATTCTGTCGAGATCCTTGATCCCCTAAATGGGAAACCAAAGAATTCTGTCGAGATCCTTGATCCCCCAAATGGGAAACCAAAGAATTCTGTCGAGATCCTTGATCCCCCAAATGGGAAACCAAAGAATTCTGTCGAGATCCTTGATCCCCCAAATGGGAAACCAAAGAATTCTGTCCAATTCTTTGAATTTCCATTTCGTCTATCGAGGATTTCATGCGAGACGGTTCTGCCCCGGTTTCCTCAAATGACGCCCCTGTAATGATCTCGGTGCTATAATAATCGTATGAACGTTTTGCTGCTCGCCCTGATCGTGATAAGTGAACCCTTCAACTTGGAACCGCGCTCCGCGGAGACGCGTAAGTGGATTACTTTCCTGGAAGTTGAACGCGCCGATCAGACGCGCGCCGCCTTGCTCAACGCCCGGTTGTACGTTCCTAACTTCAAACGCGTCTTCAAGCAGGAAGGCGTTCCCGGGGATCTGGTCTGGTTGGCTTTGATTGAATCCGGGTTCCGGGTCGATCCCACCAGTCCCACCAAGGCCCAGGGCATGTTCCAGTTCAAGAAGGATACGGCCAGGGCGTTTGGGTTGAAGGTAACCCGACGTGTCGACCAGCGCAACAATCCCTATCTGGCCGCACGCACGGCGGCCCGTTATCTGGACTATCTCTACAAAAAGTTCGGAACCTGGGAGTTGGTGCTGGCCGCCTACAACCTGGGCGAGGGTGATTTACGCCGCGCCATGAAGCGTCACGGCGCCCGCACCTGGCTCCAGGTAAAGCCGTATGTTCGCAGGGACACGCGCGAATACGTGGGTAAGGTCAAAGCCGCGGCGGTGGTGGGCAATCGCTACCTGAGTCATTCCGGCCTGGAAAACCCGGAGAAGTTGAAGACCTATCTCGTGCGTAAAGGCGATACGTTGTACTCCATCGCCAGGAGTCTTCGCGTCGACCTGGAGCAGTTCAAAGCCCTTAACGGATTGCGCGACAACCATATCTACCCAGGCCAGGTTTTGCTGATCCCGGAAACATGAAAGCCCTTGATACGGGCGAACTTTTCCCGGTGTCCAAAAAAAATCGCATTCCGGACTTGAACACACGTTAGGAATCCGTTATATTACACGGGCTTGGGACGTGGAGGATGTAGCTCAGTTGGTAGAGCACCTGGTTGTGGCCCAGGAGGTCGCGGGTTCAAGCCCCGTCATTCTCCCCATCTCCGGCCCGTATCACGCAAGCGCGGAACATCGGCAGCGCGGCGCCCCGATTAGAAGCCATCGGGCTTGATCATTTCGGCCAACCTCTGTCGATCTGCCTTTTTCATTTTTTCCACGATCAGGTCGTAGGAGTTATCCACCATCTGCAAGATCTCGTGTCGGGGAATGGTGCCGTCGATCACCACCGTGTTCCAGTGCTTCTTACTCATATGATAACCGGGCGTCACCGCCGGGTAGGTCGCTCTTAAGACCTCGGCCAGGTCGGGATCGCATTTCAGGTTCACCCGCAACGGTTCTTCCGCCCATGGAACCAGGGCGTACATCTTCCCCAAGACCTTGAACACCGCCACCTCCGGGCCGAAGGGAAACTCTTCCGTGGTGCCGGGTTTGTTATGCAGGTATGTTTTCAGATCGTTCAGGTCCATGAGGGCCTCCGGGGAATTCCTACAATGCAGCGCTTGATTTTACACCGATTTGCTGATTTATTGGGAATCGTAGACATCATCCTTCTAAAACCATGAGTTACGTCGCCGAGGGACTTGTCCGGCTGGGCCAATTTCCTCAGCATGGGCCAATTGGCACATGCCGGCTTCCGAAGAGAAAGACGGGCCTTGTGCTCACGGATCGACGATCTCCGCTCATGCTCCCTATTTCCGCCGGCTCCGGAGGCGAAGACCTGAATGTCCGGCGTGATTCTTCCCGCCGCTCAAGTTGGTATCGTTTTTGTATCTTTATCTCCTGCTGAGATCGATTCGGTAGATCGGTAAACCGGCCTGGATTTCTCCCCGGCATAACGGAGTGTGTTTCATGCGATCTTCCCACTCGAATAAAAACCATGAGGCGGAGCCTGTTTTAGAATCGCTCCCCGATCTTGAAGGCGTGGTCATGATCACCGGCAGCTTCGGCTCCGGCAAGACGGAGGTTTCAGTCAATCTGGCCCTTCAACTGGCCGCCCTGGGCAGGCAGGTTCACCTGGTGGACCTGGACATTGTCAATCCCTACTTCCGCAGCCGTGAAGCCCAACGATTGCTGGAAGCCGGCGGCGTGCGGGTCGTGGTTCCCGCGGGCGCTCTGGCCTATGCCGATCTGCCCATCGTGCTGCCGGAGATTGCCGGTTTATGTCGCGCCAGACCCGGCAGAACCCACCTGTTCGACGTGGGCGGCGACGATTTGGGCGCAAGAGCCCTGGCCGCACTCCAAGGTCATATCGCGGGCGGGCCCTATGAGATGCTGATGGTGATCAACGCCAGGCGGCCTTTCACAAGCACCGTCGAAGGATGCCTGGCCATGCAGGTCCAAATCGAGGAGGCCGCGCGACTGAAGGTTACCGGCCTGCTGGTCAATACCCACCTCATGACCGAAACCACGCCCGAGATCGTACTGGACGGCCGGCGTTTGGCCGAGGAGGTCTCGGCCCGTAGCGGCCTGCCCATTCGCCTGACGGCAATCGCGGCCGAACTCGCCGCGGCCCCCGAACTGGGCCGCCTGGACGGACCGGTGCTTTGGCTGAAACGCCGTATGCTGCCGCCGTGGTTGGTAGAGAAAGACGAACTCGGACCCGCTCCGGCGAAACGCCCGACTCCGGTCGGCGTTCCCCGTTACCAGAATATCCAGCAGCAGACGGCCGCTTCGCGCTCAACCGAATCTTTATTGACGGATTCCGCCCCGGAATTCGACCGGGGGGTACCTGACACGGAATAAGGAGGCTTTTATGGGCAACATATCCATTGCCGAGACCCGTTGCAAGGGTTGTGGACGCTGCATCGCGGCCTGCCCCCGTGATCTGATAGAATTTTCCTCTGACCTCAACGACTTAGGCTACAACTACGTGGTGTTCAAAGGCAAACCGGAAGACTGTACGGGTTGCACCCTTTGCGCGGTAGCCTGCCCGGATCAAGGCGTCGAGGTCTGGAACCAAAAGGGCAAACAAACCTTTGTCAACACCTGCGGCCTCACCGAACGCATGACCCACTATTGCCCGGGTTGTACGCACGGGGTCATCCACCGCCTTACCGCCGAGGTTCTGGAAGAACTGGGGTTGTTGGGCCGCACCGTCGGCATCGCCCCGGTGGGTTGTTCCGTACTGGCCTACGAATACTTCAACTTCGACATGATCGAGGCGGCCCACGGCAGGGCTCCGGCGGTGGCCACGGGGGTCAAGCGCGCCCGGCCCGAATCCATCGTTTTCACCTATCAAGGCGACGGCGACCTGGCCTCCATCGGCGCGGCCGAGATCCTGCACACGGCCAACCGCGGCGAGAAGGTTACCGTGATCTTCGTCAACAACGCCATTTACGGCATGACCGGCGGTCAGATGGCGCCCACCACCATGCCCGGGCAGCACACCACCACCTCACCCTTCGGTCGCGATGTCAGTGACAGCGGTTATCCCATGCGCATGGCCGAGATCCTGGCCACGCTGGAAACGCCCGCATTCATTGCTCGCGGGTCGGTTCACACCGGCAAACAGGCGCTGAAAACCAAAAAGCTCATCAAGAAAGCGTTCGAACACCAGGCCGCCGATCGGTGCTTCAGCTTTGTGGAGATCCTGTCCACCTGTCCCACCAACTGGGGTCTCTCTCCCAATGAGGCCACCGACTGGCTGGAACAAAACATGATCCCCTATTACCCGCTGGGCACCGTCAAAGAGCCGGGCGGCGTATCGCCTCGGGTACCCACGGCGGGCTGAAGGAGGCAGACATGAAAGGTACGGAAACACTGATGGCCGGTTTCGGCGGTCAGGGGATGTTGCTGGCAGGTAAGATTTTGGCGCACGCGGCCATGGACTCCGGCTTGGAGGTCAGTTGGCTGCCCTCTTACGGACCCGAGATGCGCGGCGGTACGGCCAATGTCATCGTGTGTATCTCGCCGTCGCCCGTCGGATCGCCGCTCATCACCAACCCACGCGCCCTGCTGGCCATGAACCAGCCCTCGCTGGACAAATTCGCTCCCCGCGTCCGTCCGGGCGGCCTGATCATTATCAACCGCACGCTGATTAAAACCGGCACGGATCGACCGGATTGCGACATCATCTGGGTAGATTCCCGCAAGCTTGCCCGCGAAGCCGGCAACGATCGAGCCGCCAACCTGGTCATGCTGGGCGCCTACGTGGGTTATAGCCGCGTGGTGCCGGCCGAGGCCGTCGAGGCGGCCGTCGAGCGAGAATTCACGGGTAGAAAAGCGAAGCATATTCCCACCAACATCGCTGCCTTTCGCGCGGGCCTGGGTCTGGGCCGCGCGGCGGTCAAGGCGGCTTGATCGATCGATCCGAGGAGGCATTACATGGCGAAAGTATTGATGAAAGGAAACGAGGCGTTAGGAGAGGCTGCCATTCGCGCGGGTTGTGTCCACTTTTTCGGTTATCCCATCACGCCGCAGACCGAAGTGCCGGAATACCTGGTCAAGCGCCTGCCGGAAGTAGGCGGCCGCTTTGTACAAGCCGAAAGCGAGGTGGCGTCCATCAACATGGTTCTCGGCGCGGCCGCGGCGGGCGTGCGTTGCATGACCTCGTCCTCTTCGCCCGGCATCAGCCTGATGGCCGAGGGTATAAGCTATATCGCCGCCTGCGAACTGCCCTGCGTGATCATCAACATCATGC